>NZ_PQCE01000104.1:0-382 GCF_002964725.1 Pseudoalteromonas sp. T1lg76 | reverse complement strand
GGTGGTGGTATCGGTGACCGTGCCTGTGTTCCCGGCAGCGTCGGTCACTGTCATGGTGACGGTCAGTTCGCCGTCGGCGAGGCTTGACAGGTCTTGCCCAACGACGGTCACGTTGCCGTTGCTATCCGTGCTGATCGCCGAACTCGGTACCGTGATCGTCGTCACACCATCACTGATGGTGATGCTGTCGACGGTGGCACTAATCATCTGTGTGGGCACTCGTACAGGTTGAGTTCTAACAGCAGATTCTAGTTCGCTAGATGACGCAAACAAATTTAGAGTCTCAATTGAGCTGAGTGACCAACGGAAACAAGTTTACTTGTTTCAGCACAGTCAATTCGATTCGAAAGAATCAAAATCAGAATTCAATGAGCGCCGTTCT
>NZ_PQCE01000103.1:0-328 GCF_002964725.1 Pseudoalteromonas sp. T1lg76 | reverse complement strand
GTGGGAAGGTCCGGGTACAATTGAGTCTCCAAACTCGGCTGTAACCAATGTGACTGGCCTGAGCGAAGGTGAGCATACCTTCACTGTAAGTGTAAGCGATGGCGAGATAGTTACTACAAGCGAAGTAGTAGTGACTGTTGAGAGCGCAAACACAGCACCAACTGCTGAAGTAGCACAAACAACTATCTCAGCAGCCGAAGGTAACACGGTGACTTTAGATGCCAGTGCTTCAACGGATGTTGACGGCGATGAAATCACATTTGAGTGGGAAGGTCCGGGTACAATTGAGTCTCCAAACTCGGCTGTAACCAATGTGACTGGCCTGAGC
>NZ_PQCE01000102.1:0-578 GCF_002964725.1 Pseudoalteromonas sp. T1lg76 | reverse complement strand
CGTATCCAAGGTGGTGGTATCGGTGACCGTGCCTGTGTTCCCGGCAGCGTCGGTCACTGTCATGGTGACGGTCAGTTCGCCGTCAGCGAGACCTGACAGGTCTTGCCCAACGACGGTCAGGTTGCCGTTGCTATCCGTGCTGATCGCCGAACTCGGTACAGTGATGGTGGTCACGCCATCACTGATGGTGATGCTGTCGACGGTGGCACCGGCTTCAACAACGCCAGAAAGGGTCACGTTGGTTGCTTCGTCTGCGCTTAACAGCTCATCGCCGCCGTCGTCGAACGCAATACTGTTTACGCCATCACCTGTGCTCGGTGCGCCCGTATCCAAGGTGGTGGTATCGGTGACCGTGCCTGTGTTCCCGGCAGCGTCGGTCACTGTCATGGTGCGTATCCAAGGTGGTGGTATCGGTGACCGTGCCTGTGTTCCCGGCAGCGTCGGTCACTGTCATGGTGACGGTCAATTCGCCGTCAGCGAGGCTTGAAAGGTCTTGCCCAACGACGGTCACATTGCCGTTGCTATCCGTGCTGATCGCCGAGCTCGGTACCGTGATGGTGGTCACACCATCACTGATG
>NZ_PQCE01000021.1:0-16682 GCF_002964725.1 Pseudoalteromonas sp. T1lg76 | reverse complement strand
CATAGAATGACTATGCAGCATAACGAGCGTCGTGATCAGAATGCGTTTAGATTGAACATAAAGTAAACCGCAAAGATAAACAGACCCTATCAACCGGGATCAGGGGAAGCGCGTGCATTCACATCATCACCACCATAATCACCATGATATAGCTTCGGAGCGCATCGGCTGGGCTTTCTTTTTAAACCTCGGCTTTACCCTGATAGAGTTTATTGGCGGCTGGCTTACCAACAGTACGGCTATTATGGCCGATGCGGTGCATGATTTAGGTGATAGCCTCGCCATCGGCAGTGCCTGGGTGTTGAATAAGCTTAGTAACAAGCATGCCAATGCCCGCTTTACTTATGGTTATCGGCGTTTAAGCCTGCTGGGTGCCTTGTTGAATTCTCTGGTGCTTGTGGTCGGCTCGACCTGGGTCTTGGTGCTTGCCGTACCGCGGCTTTTCGACCCGGTTATGCCCATGACCGAGGGCATGCTGCTGTTGGCGGTGCTTGGTATATCTGTTAACGGTTACGCGGCGCTCAAACTGAGTAAGGGTAAGTCGTTGAATGAAAAGGTGCTTAACTGGCATCTGTTAGAAGATGTGCTTGGCTGGGTGGCGGTACTGCTGGTGGCCATAGTACTGATGTTTGTGGACTGGCCGATACTCGACCCCATTTTATCCATACTCTTTACCCTTTTTATTCTTGTTAATGTGGTACGTAATCTGCGCCAAACACTGAGGTTATTTTTGCAGGGAACGCCGGATCAGCAAACTCAGCGCAGGTTGGCGGCGCTCTTAGTGGAGCCGCAAGAGATCAGCACAGCTCATCATGTGCATTACTGGTCTTTGGATGGCGAGCACCATGTTCTGACCGCCCATTTATGTTTGCGTGAGCACCTTGATGCTGTTGAAGTGATGGATTTAAAGCTGCGTTTAGCGCACCTGCTTGCCGACTTCGAACTGGCTCATACCACCTTGGAATTTGAATACCCCGAGGAGCAATGTCGGGATCATAAAGGCGAATAAGCATGGGGGCGCAAAGCCCCTTTGCTTATTCGCTTTCGCTTGAGACGGCTTTTTCGCTGCGCAAACTGGCAAGCAGAATATAAATGGCGCTAAAGGCCAAAGTAATAAACAAATAGGTAAAGAAGCCGTGTTGGTGAGCCATAAAGGGCTCGGCAAATAAGGGCCCAAGTACAGAGCCGACAGAGTAGCTCAGCAGCATAACCTGGGCGGCGCTTATCATATAGCGCTCTTGCAATTGCTGACAGCCTAGGTCGATAGCTATGGGGTACAGGGCAAAACTTGCTGCACCCAGTAATAAAACCGCCAAAGCCAGCACCTTTAAACTTTCGGAGGTGAGAGACAGAGCCAGCGCCAGTACTCCAAGCAGGTTAAATGCCACCATCAACATGCTTGGTGCCAGGTATTTATTGAGCAAGGTGATCAGCGGCTGTACCGCCATCCCACCTAAGATCACCAGCGCCATCAGGGTTCCTATATCTTGCTCGGCGATGCCACGTGCCGCCAACGCCAAGGGCATAAGGCCATAGATGGCGCTCAGAGCCAAACCAGAGATCAGGCAGCCAAACAGGGCACTGTGATTGAGTTTTAATATCTGTTTTAGCTCCAGGCGGGCACTGTGATGATGGTTTGGAGCCTGATTAGGCAACAAGACCATAACCAAAAATGCCGCCACCATCACCAGGGTAATGCTGATAAAGGGCGCCACTCCCGAGGTGCCGAAGAGATTAATCCCCAACTGACCAAAAGCCGTGCCACCATACAAGGCCACCATATACAGGCTAAGACGTTTAGCCCTGGTACTTGGCTCGCCAGCCATTAACCAGGATTCCACCACCACAAAAATTCCCGCCACGGCAAAGCCGGCCAGCAGTCGCAACGCAAGCCAAAACCAGGCCTGAGGATAGAGGGGCAGGGCGATTGCGGTCAGGGTAAAAAGGGCCAAACAGACCAGGTAAGTAGGGCGAAATCCCAGACGTTTAAGCACCGGCTCTATGCCCAAAGTACCCGCCAGCAGGCCGATATAAAAACTACTGGCAAGCCAGCTTGCTAGGGCATCGTCAAACGCAAATTGGGCCAAGGAAAGCGGCAATAAACTCATTAAATAGCCGGCGGCGATAGCGTATAAGGTCAAAGCCAAAATCGGCGCAAAGATACCTGGAGTGCCAGCTTGAGATTCGGGAAGCACGGTACGGGAGTCCTAAAAGTAATGATATGTGGTCGATTAAGCGACCGGCGACTATGCGCAAGCTGTCCACAAATGTAAAACAAGCATTTTTGTCCGTGTCGATAATGAAAATTGATGCTGCAGTGGCCCAGTGAATTGGCACAGGGGATTGGGGATTATAAATAGAAAAATGGCCCAGTTAAGGGCCATTGCTTAGGAGTCACAACACAGAGATTAATATTTGTCGTCTAGGTGTTCACAGCGACCAAATTCGGCACCGCCTTTAACTGCTTCTATAACTTGTTTAGGGAAGCTTAGTTCTTGGTTTACACCGCCTTGACATACAAAGGCTTTGTTGGCGTCAATCTCAATGGTGATTGGCGTAGAAGCTCCAACCAGACCAGCCATCATTTCTGAGCCATTGGCGCTGACACCAAAGATACCGTTAGTCATCAAGTTCTTAGCTTCAATCACACCTTGCTTAGCGAAGAACTCTTCACCCGTCATCCAGCCAATACCTTCTAGATAGATGGTTGAACCCGCTGGCATACCACCGATTAGAGTACGACCTGTGATAAGCGATAAATCGTCGTTGGCATCCATTACCATCATCAAAGGCAGGCCTGAATTTGCGGCAATGTCTTCATGGGTTAGGTTGAATGGCGATGCACACATGTTCATACCGAAGTTAACAAAAGGTACATCGTCACACCAACGCAGGCCACCTAGTTCGGTGATTTCGTCGGTACCGGCATGCCATACTTTCACACCCTGACCGAAGGCTCTGCGACCAAAGCCACGTTGTGAACCGAAGGCGATGCGCTCACCATCTTGAGAAATAACCGAGGCATTGAGGGCTCCAAAGTCTTTAAACAAATCGCGTAATTTGCCATCGACCCAAGCCAGTTGCGAATTGTTATTGTTGCCCGAACCGGTAATGGTTTTACCATTGCCAGACACTTTGTCGGCGCGAACCCAGGCTTCTGTGCGCTCACCGTTGATAAGCACCTCGTAACTATTGTTCCATCTGCTAGGGATAAACTCTAAGCCATCCGTAAGCAGGGTTGCTTTACCTGTTTTGGTATCCCAAATCGTGGGCACACCGTATGACTGAGAAGCCTCGCCAGGCGCACACTCATTGCCGCCGGCAGTCGGTTTACGTGAATTACCCACTACAATGTGACCTGTGTCATCCATATCCCAAATAGCATGAGAGCTCACGCTTGTCTGGCTGCCTAGGGCACAGGTGTTGTTGCTCGGGTCTTCTAACTCGGTTAATTGATTCGAACGAAGGTCCCAAATCGCACCTTGAGCAATGCCGTTGCCATCCATATCGGCCAGCACTGCGGCTTTTGTTGCCGTTTTATTCATTGCTGCATTGGTTGCTTTCAATGGGGCAAAGCCTTCGGGGGTGACCACTGTCTCAAAAGAGTTTTGCACGCTGTCATAGATAAAAGGAATGCCCGTTAGGGTCGTGCCCAGTGCCTTCTTACCATTCTTCGAGTGATCAACGACAAACGCAGAAATAAGTGGCGTGTATTGAATGCCGCTGTGATAACCATTGAAGTACATTTCTACTTCTTTGGTCTCACCGCCAGACACTATGATTTCAGTCATATCACAGGCTTGATCTAGCGCTGGAGACGTACCTTCATTCTCATTCCAGTATTCATTCTCTG
Organism: Pseudoalteromonas sp. T1lg76; assembly: GCF_002964725.1. Lineage (NCBI taxonomy): Bacteria > Pseudomonadati > Pseudomonadota > Gammaproteobacteria > Alteromonadales > Pseudoalteromonadaceae > Pseudoalteromonas > Pseudoalteromonas sp. T1lg76. Next base: position 12,829 of record NZ_PQCE01000021.1, on the reverse strand, counting down.
AGATGATGCTCGTTGGTGTAGTTGGGTAACCACCGGCAATAATGGGATCCATATACAGAGCGTAGCGACCGCCAGGGGTCAGACCGCTGATAGTGAAAGAGCCATCAGGACCCACTAGGCCTTGGGTCAGGTTACCACTTTGCTGGGTGATCACGTCGTACAGCGGGTTGTCCAGGTTACGCGCAATCATGTTCATACCCGAGTATTCAACACCTTCTTTGGTGTATAACTTACCCTTAATGGTGCCGAACTTGGATTTATAATCGGCCGTGGGGTAAAGGTCGGAAATATTGACGATATCATCACGGACATTGACCGTGCCTTGCTCTAGACCTTCAACTCCGCGTACGTTAATGAAGGGGTACATGGTTTCGATGCTGTCGGTTGGCGCTTGACCACGGTTAGTGTATGTCGTTGTGCCTGGACAACCGGCGACACCGTCATGGAGCGGGAACCAGGGTTTGGCAACATAGGTTAAATGGCCATTAGCTTGAGAGTGTGACATGTTCATGGCATGACCAAACTCATGGGTAAATACGCCCTGTACCATCTTGCCGTCGGTATCATTGATATCAATATACCAGCCATTCATCAGCGCCGTTGCCTCGAGGATCTCACCGGTTTCTTCGTCGGCAATCTCTGGGAAAGCGATACCCAAAACCTGGTCTCGAGAAATACCAAAGTAGTTTTCTAAAATAGCGCCATCGGTGTCATAGTTGACCCAAAAGCCGTAGCCATTTTCAGCGCTGTAGATCTGATCTACGTTGCTTGCATTTACATCGCTAATACCCGTTTGGCTCTCAATTGTTCCCGCTATGGCCATTGACAAGGTTGAGGTTTCAACGTTGGACCATTGGGCGACCGCATCGGCGGTGACGGCATTGGCCTGGGCGATTGTGAGGAAAGTATAATCGCGATCTAGCGGGACGTTTTTTTCTAGCACTGTACCATCGGGTAAGGTGATATCTACGTTGAAGGTGGTGCCTTTTTCAAGCACGGTAAAGCTCTCAACATCGTTACCATCTTTGTCTTTAATTAACTTGCCACCATCTGTCCATACCGGGATTGTGCCTTTCGAGGTATCCCATTTATATGGCTGCATGGTTTTTTCATGAACATAAAGCGGGCCGCCTGCAATTGAACCCATAGAGATGGTAGCTAGGGCAATGCCTGCTGCAATTTTTGAAAATTTCATTACTGCTGTACTCCTGCAAGTCGACCAACTAGGCCCATAAAGGTGTCTGCGTCTAACGCACCTGGGGTTGTTATTAGGTTGCGTTCTTCATCGGTAAATTTGGATGTGTCCATATCTTCAAACAGGCCGCTGTTAGCGAACTGATTAACGGCTTTGCCGTTAGTGATCACAAACTTACCTTGTGCCATACCTGCGGTGGTTTGGAAGCCGGTGATAGAAGCCGGTTTGTACATAAAGGCAATGACGGTTTCGCCTTCATGCCATTTTGCAAAGCCCTCAGGCGTCACACCCAGGTAGACCTTGCCATTGCCCAAAGAGCGAGGCTTGATCAGGCCAAATTGGCGGAAGGTGTAGGTTGAGTCTTCTTTCAGCTTACCCTTGGCATCGCTGTCCACAGCAATGGTGATTTCGGTGTAGGGGCGCTTGTTGTCGAAGCCATCGGTTACTTTAATAACCTCACCGGCAATGATGTTTTGCGAAGCCATGGTGAGCTCCTGCAAGTTTTGCTTTTTAAGCTTCATTGCATTAGCTGACGTAGCAAGTGATAAACCTGCAGCGACAGTCAATGCGATTGAAGCCTTTTTAAGTAATGATTTAGTTTTCATTGGACACTCTCCATTGATGAATCTGTAGTAATCATCGAGCTGTTAATAACATGTTTCTGCGGTGAACATTTATTGAACATTGCGGGTGAGTATTCAATGCAATTTATGTACACTTTTGTACAGGTGTATCCAGTTGAACCGTCCCTGAGGTAATTCGGTTTTTGCTTTTAATTAGTTTAAATATCAATTGCTTGAGTTTATTTTTGCCCTAGTTTCTAGGCCTGCCCATCACTGCCCCTCCATCTTGCTTTGAGATTTTTTAAGTATATGATTTTGTTAGTTTAATCTTTGCTATTAAGTGGGATTCTTGGAGGAAAGGGTTTTAATAATCAATGGTTATGATTAAGTGGGTTTATATAATTATTTTTGTATATTTATGCAGTCAATCAAGATAAAAAGTAGTTCTAAAAGCCCTGTATGGGATATAAAAATGGCCCAGTTAAGGGCCATTACTTGGGTCACAACATAAAGATTAATAGGTGTCGTCTAGGTGCTCGCAGCGACCGAATTCAGCACCATTTTTTACTGCGGCCATAACCTGTTTAGGGAAGCTCAGCTCCTGGTTTACGCCGTCTTTACAGACGAATGCTTTGTTGGCATCGATCTCAATACTGATCGCTGCACCAGCTAAGTTAGCCATCATTTCTGAGCCATTGGCGCTCATAGCAAACCAGTTATCAGTTAACAGGTTTTTAGCTTCAACAACGCCTTGACGACCGAAGAACTCAGCAGCTGTCATCCAGCCAAGACCGTCCATGTAAATTGCACTACCGCCATTGTAACGTGCAGTAATGAGTGACAAGTCTTCATTTGCATCAAGAGGGATCATGCTTGGTACACCGACAACAGACGATATGTATTCATGATCCAAGTTATACGGTGCTTCACAGTAGTTAACGAATCGCTGGATGTAAGGAATGTCATCACACCAACGCATGCTGCCTAGCGCTTCAAGCTCATCTGTTTGAGTATTCCAAACTTTGATGCCGTCATACTTGCGGTCGCGGCCTTCACCAACAAGGGTATTAAACGCAATTTTTCCGCCATCTTGGCTAATTACGGCAATATCGCGGGCGCCAAACTTACTATTGATGTCATGAAGTTCGCCATCAATCCAAGCCACTAGACCTTGGCTGTTGCCTGTACCAGTAATGACTTTACCATTACCTGACATACGATCGGCACGCATCCATACTTCTCTACGCTCACCATTTACGAGTACATCAATACGAGAGCCGTAAAGCGAAGGCACATATTCAAGACCACCTAGCTCAGTCGCTTTGCCAGTCGTAGTGTCCCATACCGTTGGCACAGCATATGAGCGAGCACCTTCACCTTCGGCACATTCTTGGCCACCAGATGTTGGTTTGCGGTAAGTACCGACAACAAGTTTACCTTCATCGTCTATATCCCAAATTGACTGAGAGCTCACACCTTGTTGGCTGCCCAGTGTACAGGTGTTATTTGAAGGGTCTTCCAGTTCCATAAGCTTGTTAGAGCGAATATCCCAAACCGCACCTTGGCCAATGCCATCACCATCTAGGTCAGCAATAACAGCCGCTTTTGTAGCTGTTTTGTTCATTGCTGCGGTGGTTGAGCTAAGTAGTGCTGAACCATCCGGAGCGATCATTGTAGAAAAAGAGTTTTGCACGCTGTCGTACATGAACGGAACACCGCCTGGTGTTGAACCGAGCGCTTTTTTACCGTTTTTCGAATGCTCTGTGACAAATGCAGAAACTAATGGCGTGTATTGGATACCATTTTTGTAACCATTGAAATGCATTTCGATTTCTTTGGTTTCACCGCCGGCAACAACGATTTCAGTCATGTCACAGGCATTATCCATTGCCGGTGATGAACTCTCGTTGCTATTCCAGAATTCAGACTCAGAAATAAGCGCGGATGGGGTGGTTGGGTAACCCCCGGCTCGGATTGGCTCCATGTATAACGCATAACGACCACCGGGTGTTAAGCCATTGATGGTGAATGAGCCATCGGGACCGATACGACCTTGTGTCATATTACCCGTTTGTTGAGTGATCACATCGTACATGGGGTTATCCAGGTTACGGGCGATCATGTTCATACCCGAATACTCAACCCCTTCTTTGGTAAACAGTTTACCCTTGATGGTACCGTACTTGGTTTTGTAATCCGCAGTTGGGTAGAGGTCGGAAATATTCACGATATCATCACGTACATTGACAGTGCCTTGCTCCATGCCTTCTGTGCCGCGCACGTTGATAAAGGGGAACATGGTTTCGATGCCATCGGCCGGTGCCTGGCCTCGACCCGTGTATTGGTTAGTTGTGCTACAGCCGGGCACGCCGTCGTATTGAGGGCTCCAAGGGGAAGCTATATAGGTAAAATGGCCGTTTGCTTGTGAGTGAGACATATTCATAGCGTGACCGAACTCATGGGTAAATACGCCCTGAACCATCTTGCCCTCGGTGTCCTTGATATCTATGTACCAACCGTTCATAAGCGCCGTTGCCTCGGTGATTTCACCGGTTTCTTCATCGGCCCATTCAGGGAAGGCAATGCCCAGCACCTGGTTACGAGGGATGCCAAAATACTCTTCCAGAATTGCGCCATCACTGTCGTAGTTAACCCAGAAGCCATAACCATTTTCCGCCCCATAGATTTGGTCTACATTAGATGCATTAACGTCACTGATGCCGGTTTGGCTTTCAATGGTGCCAGCAACGGCCATGTCCAAGGTTGATGTGTCAACATTCGACCACTGCGCAACGGCATCGGCGGTTACGGCGTTAGCTTGAGCAATCGTCAGGAAGGTGTAATCGCGTTCTAGGGGGATGTTTTTAGGTAACACCTCACCATCGGGTAAGGTGATATCAACGTTGAACTTAGTGCCTTTCTCTAAAATGGTGAAGGCTTGAACATCGTTACCATCTTTGTCTTTAATGAGTTGGCCACCGTCGGTCCATACAGGGATGGTTCCGTTTGCGGTATTCCACTTGTACGGCTGCATGGTTTTTTCGTGGATATAAAGAGGGCCGCCGGCGAATGCTCCTGCAGACAGTGTGGCTAAAGCGATGCCTGCTGCTAGTTTTGAAAATTTCATTATTGCTGTCCTCCCGCTAATTTACCGACCAAATTCATAAAGGCATCCACTTTCACAGCGCCAGGATTAGTGAGCATATTGCGCTCTTCATCTGAAAATTTTGATGTATCCATGTCGTCAAATAAGCCCGTGTTCGCAAATTGGTTTAGGACTTTGCCATCGCGTACAACAAACTTACCTTGTGCCATGCCGGCGGTCGTTTGGAAGCCGGTAATAGCGGCCGGTTTGTACATAAAGGCAATCACGTTTTCACCTTCGTTCCATTTGGCGAAACCGTCCGGTGTAACGCCTAAATACACCTTGCCGTTGCCCATTGAACGTGGCTTTAGCAAGCCAAACTGGCGAAAAGTGTAGGTTGAATCGTCTTTTAGTTTGCCTTTGGCATCACTGTTGACTGCAATGGTGACCTCGGTATAAGGGCGTTTGTTATCGAAGCCATCGGTGACCTTAATGACTTCGCCGGCGATGATGTTTTGTGAAGCGGAAGTGAGTTCTTCTAGATTTTGTTGCTTCAGCTTCATGGCATTGGCTGAGGTAGCCAGGGAAAACCCTGCAGCTACCGTTAGCGCAATTGAAGCCTTCTTGAGCATGGATTTGGCTCTCATTAGAAATTCTCCGTTGATGATTTTATTTTTATTTACTGACTATTAACACTCAGCTCTCTCTAAGGTTTTATAAATCGAATTGTTATTCAATTGATTATTTGTGCAATTTTGTATCAGAGGTTTTTTTAGAGTCTTCCTGATTAATGATGATGTTGTTTTTATTTTTTATAAGTCGTTGATTTGAATGCTATTGTTGTTTTGTTTTGTGCATCAGAAGAGTTTTGTTTACTTTTTAAATTAGAGTTTTAATTCAAATTTCACGACATTGGAGCTGATTAAATTACCTGAATGCTTATTCATTTTTATGGGTTAGATATTCTTTAATCTTTGTTATTTTTATTCTCATATTCTTTGTCGGTATAAATGTACCTAAAATGGCTTGTTGGGTTGCAATGTGAAGGGATTGTTTTTCGGGTGATAAATGAACTGTTGTTAATTTTTTGTTTTGGCTGGTGGGCCATGTACACAACTAGATGTGTATCATCATTTTTGGCCCGGACCGTAAATGCGGTTTGTGTTAATTGTCCTGTTAGGGATCCTGCAGACACAGAACACAGCGAGGGGGAATTACTTTTAGAAACTAGGATGCTATCTTGGTTCGCTGGGTATCAATGAAAAACTTTGGCGGCTTCTGTTGTTGTTTGCATCTGCAATCACAAACTCGCTGAACAAAAAATGGGACCCGACAGAGCGAGTCCCAATTGAGATATCAGACTAACAAGAAAAGCACATTGTTAGATTCTGACAAGTTACTAAATCATTCCACAGCGTCCTATTTTAGCACCATTGGCGACCGCTTCTCTTAGTCCACCAGGGAACCCGGTTAATATCGAATCACCATTGTCACATACATAAACTTGGCTCAAATCCATATACCAAGACATCCCGCCGGCAACACCCAGCATTTTGCTACCGTCACCACTTAGGGCAATCGGATTACTCATCGACAATTTACCGAGTTCTGCTGCACCTTGCTCACGCAAGAAGCGGCTTAGCTCAAGCCAGCCAATACCTTCGACCCACAGGGCGCCATAATAGCCAAATCGGCTACCACCGGCTCGGCCAATTGCGACTCTGCCGTCATCGCTCAAATCGCTAACCGTCATAGGCACGGCACCGTAAGAGGCTGTGATCTCATCTGGTGAAAGCTCCTTACACAAATTCCAAGAGTAGAAGATGTATTGAATATCCTCACACCAAGGCAGTGAGCCGATGTTGGTTACCGCATCTTCGCTTAGTCCTTTACGTGAATCCCATAATTGAACACCGTAATTGCTGGTCAGCGCAACGCGGCTGCCGTCGAAGTTTGAGACCTTAGCTTGCTTTGCATTGAACGCGGTGGTGAGGTCGAGCATAGGACCGTCATCAACCCAGGCAACGGCCTGATTGTAATTCACCTGACCGAGCGCCACTTTACCGTTACCAGATAAGCCGTGAGCAAACGCGTACAAAGTTCGGTTCCAATTCACACCGCTGGTATCCAGTTCGCGGATACCGCCTTTTTCATCCCAGATAAAGGGTTTCATTTCGCCGGAGAAGTACTCTTGGCAGTTGCCATTGCCGTTTAAGTCTTGGTATGCCATACCGACAACGGTAGAACCTGAATCGTCCATGGCTGAACCAAGGGCGCTGATTTTTACCCCGGCGAAACTGGTGGAGACGTTACATTGGCTTTGTCCGAGATAGCCAACCGAACGCGCTTCATTCCCTGACCAAACGGTGGGCTCCATAATGCCGTTGCCATCCTGATCGTGTTGCACCAAAACATGTTTACCGTTGCGGCTTAGGTATGATTCAGCACCCACATAGCGGCTGGGTAAAATTTCAAAACCGTTATTGGCATCCCACATCACCGCACTGAGACCGGCAGTACCAACTGCCTTGCGGCCATTTTTCGACAAATCGCTAAAAGTCACTGAGGATAGGGGAGTTACCTGCACCCCTTTCATGTATCCATTGAAAGTGAAATCCGCTTCTTTGGTAACACCTGCTTCGGCGATAATAGCCGTTTGGTCGCAGACTTCATCGATCAGGGGATCGCTACTTTCGTTTTCGTTCCAATATTCTGCCGTTGAAAGTAAAGGTTGAGGTGTTGTTGGGAAGCCACCGGCAACGATTGGCTCTACATACAACACGTATTGCTCACCCGGCGTCAGATTTCGAATCGTGTATCGCCCATCCGGACCGACTTTGCCCTGTGTGGCAGAGCCTGACATGTCTGACACCGCATCGAATAGCGGGTTGTTGACGTTGCGTGCGACCACATTGATCCCGCTGTACTCAGTTCTGCCATCTTTAAGGCGTAACACGCCGGTTATGGCCCCGCGGGAATTAGCATAGTGAGCACTTGGGTACAGGTTTGATATCGCCGCAACATCATCGGGATGTTCGATGCTACTCTGATTAACTGCACCTGCCTTGTAGTGATCAATGTACGGGTACATGGTTTCGATCATCGCTGGATTGCCGCCAGCGATAGGGTTCACACCACAGCCAGGCACGCCTGGGTACAGCTTGTTTGCCGCTGAACTTAGATAGGCTAGTTGGCCATTTACTTGAGTGTGGGAAAGGTTGATAGCATGACCAAACTCATGCGTGAATACGCCCGCAATTTTGCTGCCATCGTCATTAGGAGCCACTGCCCAGCCATTCATTATTGCTGTTGCTTCTAAAATCTCACCGGTTTCTTCGTTGGCCCATTCAGGAAATGCCATACCTAAAACAGATTGTTTCGGTACCCCAAACACGTCTTCTACAACCGAGCCATCCGTGTCATAGATTACCCAAAAACCATAGCCATTTTCGGCGCCATAGACCTCATTTGCATTTGCGGCAGTGATATCAGATATCCCAGTTTTGCTTGCAATGGTGCCTGCAACGGCCATGTCTAATGTCGCGGTTTCTACGTTTGACCACTGGGCAATGGCATTGGCCGTAATTTCGTTCGCTCGCTCAACCGTTAATAAGGTGTAGTCGCGATCGAGTACGGTGTTTTTAGGGATCACAGTGCCATCTGGCAAGGTGATGTTGAGGTTGTACTTGGTGCCCTTTTTTAGCACGGTAAACGATTCAACCTGGTTACCATCCTTATCTTGAACCAGCATACCGCCATCGGTCCAAACTGGGATTGCGCCTTTACTCGTATCCCATTTGTAGGGCTGCATGGTTTTATCGTGAATATAGAGCGGACCAGCCGCCAAAGCACCAGCAGAAAGAGTGGCTAGTGCGATACCAGCAGCAAGTTTAGAGAATTTCATTGTTGTTGTACTCCCGCAAGTTTACCGACAAGGTTCATAAACACATCAATCTTCACTGCTTCTGGATTAGTAAGCATGTTGCGCTCTTCGTCAGAGAAGCTTGCAGTGTCCATGCCTTCAAACAGGCCTGAGTTAGCGAATTGGTTAATTACCTTGCCATCGCGGACAACAAACTTACCTTGTGCCATGCCAGCAGTAGTTTGGAAACCGGTGATAGAGGCTGGCTTGTACATAAAGGCGATGACGTTTTCGCCCTCATTCCATTTAGCGAAGCCGTCAGGTGTGACACCCAAATAAACCTTACCATTGCCCATAGAACGCGGCTTCAGTAGGCCAAACTGACGGAAAGTGTAGGTTGATTCTTCTTTTAATTTGCCTTTTGCATCGCTGCTGACGTTGATGGTGACTTCAGTGTAAGGACGCTTGTTATCGAAGCCATCGGTGACTTTAATTACTTCGCCGGCAATGATGTTTTGTGAAGCAGCAGTGAGTTCTAGTAAGATTTGTTGCTTTAACTTCATGGCGTTGGCTGAAGTAGCAAGTGATAAACCTGCAGCAACCGTCAGCACAACCGAAGCCTTCCTAAGCATAGATGTAGCTTTCATTAGACCTTCTCCGTTGATGGTTTTTATTATTCACCGAGATTTTTATTATATTCACGGCGGCTTTTAGTTATTTAATAATCAGCGGATGTGGTCAATTTATTATATGTACCATTTTGTATTGAAAGTGTACTAAGTTGTTTTTGCGGATTTGAAATCGTGAAAATTTCTAACCTGATGTATTGGTGTTAGTTTTTATGGGTCGTTGAGTTTTTGATAGAGGTTTTTAAATGTTTTTATAATTACTTTTTTTTGTTTGTTTTTTTAATTTCTAACCCTCTTTTTCTTTAATATATTTTTCTGTTTTATGAAGGAATAAGTGAAGGTACTAGATTGGGAAGACAGCTTGTTGCCAAGTCGTAAGGCATAAAAAAGCCCCGCATAAAGCGAGGCCGGTTAAGACGTCTAAAGTCGGGCCTAAGGTTTACTCAATATTTTGAATTTGCTCACGCATCTGCTCAATTAACACCTTAAGCTCTACGGCGGCGTTGGTGACTTCGGTATTAATCGACTTGGACGCCAGGGTATTGGCCTCACGGTTAAACTCTTGCATCATAAAGTCCAAGCGTCGGCCACAGGCACCACCTTTTTTCAGGATCTTATGGGTTTCTTTTACATGCGATTTTAGGCGGTCGAGCTCTTCGGCGACATCTTGTTTTTGCGCCAGATAGATAAGTTCTTGCTCAAGACGACTTTCATCGATCTCGGCTTGCAGCTCTTCAAGCTTTTGCGATAGCTTTTCACGCTGCCATTTGATCACTTCCGGCATATGCGCTTCAACTATGGTCACTTGCTCAAGGATGGCGTCAAGGCGAGTGCTGATCATCTGCTCAAGGTTTTCGCCTTCGCTGCCACGGGCGGCTTTAAAGTCCTCAATGGCACCGTCTAAACCGGCAAGCAATTCGCTTTGCACAGTGTCCATATCCATTTCTTCTGCTTCCATCACACCGGGCCAGCGCAGGATATCAACCGGGTTAATGTCGCCTTTACTTTGTGCCTGTACCCATTGGGCACTCTTTACCAGCTGTGAGGCCAGTGACTCGTTGATGTTGAGCTCGCCCACATGGGCCGGGTTAGCGGCAAATTTTAGGAAAACTTCAACCTTACCCCTTTGCAGGTTCTTTCGCAGGCGTTCACGGATCACAGGCTCTAAACCACGAAATTGCTCAGGGGCGCGAATAAAAGTTTCCAAGTAACGTTGGTTTACGGAGCGAATTTCCCAAGTTCCGGTACCCCAGTCGCCTTTCACTTCTTGGCGAGCATACGCAGTCATGCTGTGGATCATGAATGATTTCCTAATTTTGAATAGCAGTATCGCTATGATTATACCTTAACAAAATGTGAGCTCTAGCAGAATTTTCCGGCAAAAATGGCCATTTTCATAAAAGTGCCGTGGCATAGCCGCGGGTGAACACATATAATGAACGAAATTTTTTATTGAAGGGGATAGTGAATGCGTCCTAGTGAAAGAACACCTAATCAAATTCGCCCAGTGACCTTTACTCGCCAATACACCATGCATGCCGAAGGTTCGGTATTGGTTGAGTTTGGTAATACCAAGGTTTTATGTACGGCGAGTGTTGAAGCGGGTGTACCGCGCTTTATGAAGGGTCAGGGTAAAGGCTGGGTTACCGCAGAATACGGCATGTTGCCGCGTTCTACCCATACTCGTAATAACCGTGAAGCGGCGCGTGGTAAACAAGGTGGACGTACCATGGAAATTCAACGCCTGATCGCGCGTGCCTTACGTGCGGCGGTTGATTTAAAAGCCCTGGGTGAAAACACTATCACCATAGATTGCGATGTTATTCAAGCCGATGGCGGCACCCGTACCGCGTCAATCAGCGGTGCATGTGTTGCACTTGTCGATGCGCTTACCTATATGCGCAGCAAGGGCATGATCAATACCAATCCCCTTAAACACATGATCGCTGCTATTTCAGTGGGTATCTACAATGGTGAGCCGATCAGTGACTTGGAATATTTAGAAGATTCTGCGGCTGAAACCGATATGAACGTGATTTTGACCGAAACCGGTAAAATCATTGAAGTTCAGGGCACTGCCGAGGGTGAACCTTTCTCATTCGATGAGCTTGAGCAAATGCTAAGCCTGGCGAAGCATTCTATTCGTGAAATCATCGATATCCAAAAGCAAACCTTGGCCTAACCCTTAACAGCTTGACGAGTAGAGTAATGAAAGAATATCAAAAGCAGTTTATTGAATTTGCATTAGCCAAACAGGTACTTAAGTTTGGTGAGTTCACCTTGAAGTCTGGGCGCACGAGTCCTTACTTTTTCAACGCCGGCTTATTTAACACGGGTAAAGACCTGGCCAAACTAGGTCGTTTTTATGCTGCAGCGCTGGAAGATGCAGGTATAGAGTACGACTTATTGTTCGGCCCGGCCTATAAAGGTATTCCAATTGCTACTACCACGGCGGTTGCTTTAGCGGATCATTACGATAAAGACGTACCTTATTGCTTTAACCGTAAAGAAAAGAAAGACCACGGTGAAGGCGGCAGTCTGGTAGGCTCAGAGCTTAAAGGTAAAGTCATGCTGGTGGACGATGTGATCACTGCTGGCACGGCGATTCGTGAGTCGATGGAAATCATTGCAGCCAACGGCGCGGATCTGTCAGGCGTTCTTATCGCCCTAGACCGTCAGGAAAAAGGCAAGGCTGAGTTATCGGCGATTCAAGAAGTAGAGCGCGACTTTAATACGCAGGTTGTCTCTATTGTTAAGTTAGCCGACCTTATTACCTATCTGGAACAGCAAGGTGATATGGACGAGCACCTGCAAGCGGTCAAAGCGTACCGTGACCAGTACGGTGTTGCCTAATATAGAGTAAAGAGCCCCTTCATTGGGGCTTTTTTATGGCTAAAGGAATGAGTAGTCGATGCAAGTAAATTCCAATAAACCCAATGGCCAAGGTATAGGACGATTATTTAAAGCCTTACGTTGTACTTATCTCGGTTTAAGCGCGGCAATAAAAGAAGAAGCTGCTTTTCGTCAAGAGCTGGCCCTGGCACTGCTCTTATTGCCCCTGTCTTTTATTATTGCAACCGACATTATGCATTGGCTGGCTTTAGTGGTTGTGCTGCTACTGGTTCTTATCGTCGAGTTGATCAATTCGGCGATTGAAGCGCTGACAGATAGAGTTTCTACCGATATGCATATACTATCCGGGCGAGCCAAGGATATGGGTTCTGCCGCAGTGACCTTATCTCTACTGATAGCCGCCTTGGTGTGGGGCGTGAGTCTTTATCAATATATAGCGGGTGTTTCATAAGCACAGATACAATTAAAACAGCGAAAAAGGCCATTAAAAGGATATTTAATGGCCTTTTTTAATGCCTTTTGTGTGTAATTTGCGCAAACGATCCGTTTTTCGCAATTTTCTTTAAAAAAGGGCTTGCGTCGAAATCGAATCTCCCTATAATGCGACCCCACTGAGACGGCAGGCAGCAACGCATAGCGAGG
>NZ_PQCE01000020.1:0-61729 GCF_002964725.1 Pseudoalteromonas sp. T1lg76 | reverse complement strand
CATACTTGAACGACTCGATATTAGCCCAGTAAATTGGCTGTCCCTGACCACCTCGTTCACCAAGGTTTTTCACGGTGCGGTGGGTAAGGAGCAAGCATTAACAACCTACTGCCAACATCAACACCGAAAACGACGTGTAGATTTAAGCAACTGCCAAGCGCTGTTTGCTTAGGCAACGCTTCTTTCCTCTTTATTCTTGACCAGGTTCGCGAGAAGCAGGCTTCGTACGTCAAAAATTCACGAAAATGATAATAACGAAAGGTAAATCGTCGAAAAACGTTCGAACTGGGCGATACTCGCTTTAAAATCCTTCTCCCCTCATTACGTAGCAAAAACTTAATCTTTCGAGTGGGTGTCTTTGTTATTTTTTCCGTTGCCGAAACTCTATCTTTAAGATGGGTGTCTTTGTTATTTTATAGTCAAGAAAACGAACCAATGGGTCGTTTTTGTCTTGTTCACGCCTCTAAAACTTCGAGAAACTTAAGTTCTGGCAAACACTTCCTGAATCTGCTATCAATGGTCATAGTACAAAAACGAGACAGGTTGCGGTAGAAAAACGACCCAATCGCTCGATATCAAATTGTTAGGTAAGCCAAGGAAGTTAAGTGAAAACTGTAAATGATACGGAATTTCAAGAAAAAGTATCTTTAAAGCAAGCCTATGAAATAATGGAAAAGTTTCTACTTCAGTTTCATGAGCGAGGTGAACTTTTAACTGGTGATTTAGTTAGCTTTATTGGTTTACTCGAAGACGGTTCCAGTGCTGACCCTGCACAGCTAAATGACTTTATTAAAGTTGCAAATGAAGTATTAAAGGTTACCTAACAAACCAAGTCAGCGGGACACTAATACGTAGGCTCCCGTCACTTCGTTCCGTATTTTAGCCTACGTGTTATTGCCCCTGCTTGGGGCGTTAGGTATTTATGATTATGGGTAGATTAAAAGGATATTTAGTTTATTTATTGATTCCTGCTATTCCTTATTTACTAATGATTTATAGCCCAGAGACTATAGACCCGGTTTTTCAATATTTAAAACATGGTAAAGGAAGTAAATACGTATTAGCAGGGATTGTATTTGTGTTTAATTGGAGTCTCTATTTCGGTATAGCCTTTGATGCCAGAAAGGAAAAAGTAAGCGAAAGAAATATTAGGTTCACAAAGCTTTACCTAGCCTTGCTAGCAACGGTATCAGCTTATTTTTTGATATTCTTAAATACTTTTACAGTGCAGAATATATTTCTAGCTAATACTTGCTTAATAGTTGTTTTCTATACTCTACTAATTTCGTTTGGTAAAAAAAATACCTAACAAGGCAATTATGGATGGGGTGTTACTACCGTCCAAAAATGACACAGAGCTGATCTTAAAAACAGCCCCTAGCACAGTTTAGGTATGAAACTGCATTCCTCTTCGACATTGGCCATAGAAAGCGGCACCAATAGTACCGCTTTAACTTATTACTTACCCTTTTAGTGCCTTATCGCCGCGGCCTAAGCCTATGGCGCCGGAGCGCACCATTTCGATAATATCGGTTTCATGGCGCAGGGTATCGAGGAAGGACTCCAGCTTTTCCGTGCTCGCCGCCAGTTGCAATGAATAACTGATACGGCCCATATCCAGGATGGCGCCACCAAAAACATCCACAACCCGGGTCACCGCGGCGCGAGTTTTTTCGTCCTGGGCTATCACCTTGACCAAGAGCAGCTCGCGCTCGATATGGCTTTGCTCGGTTAAGTCAATCACTTTGAGCACGTCGACCAGCTTATTCACCTGCTTGAGGATTTGCTCGAGGACGCGATCGCCCCCCTGAGTGGTGATGGTGATGCGCGATAGCGAGGCATCGTCCGTGGTGCCCACCGCTAGACTATCGATATTATAGGCGCGCTGGGAAAACAGGCCGACGATACGTGACAAGGAGCCGGGTTCGTTTTCAAGTAAGATGGAAAGTATACGACGCATTATGCTTTTACTCCTTTTTTCAACCACATATCATCAACGGCACCGAGTTTAATTTGCATTGGGTAAACATGTTCAAGCTCATCGACGCGGACATCGAGAAACACCAGGCGATCAGTAATACTCATCATTTTTGCGATGGCGGCATCGAGTTCATCGGGGTGATCGACGCGAATACCCACATGGCCATAGCTTTCGGCAAGCTTGACGAAATCCGGTAAGGATTCCATGTAAGAAGAGGAATGGCGGCCGCTGTAGAGCATGTCTTGCCACTGTCTGACCATGCCTAAAGAGCGGTTGTTCAAGGAAACGATTTTAACCGCCAGGTTATATTGCAAACAGGTGGACAGCTCCTGGATGTTCATCTGAATCGAACCATCGCCGGTAATGCAGATTGATTCCTGGTCGCGAAACGCCAGCTTCACGCCCATGGCTGCCGGTAAGCCAAAGCCCATGGTGCCTAAACCGCCTGAGTTGATCCATTGACGCGGCTTTTTAAAGGGGTAGTACTGGGCGGCAAACATCTGGTGCTGGCCCACATCCGAGCTGATATAGGCGTCGCCATTGGTGGCCTGATAGAGCTTTTCGATCACGGTTTGCGGTTTGATTTTTTCTTCACCCGGGCTGTAGCTCAAACACTTTTGCTCGCGCCAGCGATTGATTTGTCGCCACCAGTCTTCCTGGGCATGGCGGTCAATGCTTTGCCCCGACTTGGCGATGGCGCTTAATAGTTGCGGCAACACCATGTCCAGGCTACCGACCACAGGAATATGGGCGCTGATGGTTTTGGAAATCGAAGTGGGGTCGACATCCACATGCACTATGGTGGCGTTGGGGCAAAACTTTTGCACATTATTGGTAACACGATCATCAAAACGGGCGCCCAAGGCCAAAATAACATCGGCATGGGCCATAGCCTTATTGGCCTCTAAGGTGCCGTGCATACCCAGCATGCCGATAAAGTTCGGGTGCTCACCGCTCAGCGCACCAAGGCCCATCAAGGTGTTGGTGCAAGGGGCATTAAGGGTTTCCACCAGTTCGGTCAACTGCTCGCTGGTGTTGGAGAGGATCACCCCGCCACCTGAGTAAATCACTAGTTTTTGTGCCTTTAGCAAGGCCTCGACCGCTTTCTTAATTTGTTTTGGGTGGCCTTTTTTACTTGGGTTATAGGTGCGAATGGCCACTTCCTGGGGCATTTTAAAATCAAACTTGGTCGCCGGGTTAAGTACATCCTTGGGGAGCTCCACTACGACCGGGCCCGGGCGGCCGCTGCTGGCAATATAAAACGCCTTGGCAAGCAGGGTGGGGATCTCCTCGGCGCGACGGCAGTTAAAGCTGTGTTTCACTATGGGGCGAGAGCAACCAACAATATCGGTTTCCTGGAAGGCATCATCGCCAATAAGGTGAGTGGGGACCTGGCCTGAGATCACCACCATGGGGATGGAGTCCATATAAGCGGTGGCTATACCGGTAACACAGTTGGTGGCACCTGGACCTGAGGTGGCCAACACCACGCCCACCTTACCCGTGGCGCGGGCATAGCCATCGGCCATATGGGTGGCTGCCTGTTCATGGCGCACCAGGATATGTTCGATATCATTTTGTTCGAACAGTGCGTCGTAGAGATCCAGCACCGAGCCGCCGGGGTAACCAAAAATATAGTTAACGCCTAGCTCCTTTAGTGCTTCGACAACCAGCTCACCGCCGTTGTATTGTTGCTTACTCATCCTCATTCCTCAAAAAAAAACCCCCGCATAAGGGCGGGGGTTGTTTAGCCTAGACGTTGGCTCACGCCTACCCCGCAGTCTGGTTAAAGACCACCACGAGTAGAACCACGAGAACCAACATAAACGACATAGTATTACCTAGATATAAATTAAAGGTGACCTAGTTATTGTTAGTTTTTTGGGCAACTTATGTCAACCCTGATGAATGGGTTTTTGGATAAAATATTCTTATAGTGAATATTAATCTGCCTTTTAGGGTTATTTCTTGCTTTTTGCGCCGATTTTGGAACGAAAAAAAGCCAGCTGACGCTGGCTTAGATATTTTATGTTGAATGCGGGGTTATAGGCGTTCGATCACAGCCGCAGTGAAGTCTGTGGTGCCGTGTTCGCCACCTAGATCGCGCGTGGTGCGGTCACCTGATTTGATCACATCGGCCACGGCCGCACGAATGCGCTCTGCGGTCTCACCCATATCCAGGTATTCAAGCATTTGAATTGATGCAAGGATCACCGAGGTGGGGTTGGCCAGGTTTTTACCGGCGATATCCGGCGCACTGCCGTGAACTGCTTCGAAAATAGCGGCATTTTCACCGATATTGGCACCTGGTGCCATACCCAAACCACCTACTAGACCGGCACACAGATCAGAGAGGATGTCGCCGAACAGGTTGGTTGTAACTATTACGTCGAACTCTTCCGGGTTCATAACCAGCTTCATACAGGCGGCATCAACGATCATCTCAGCCGACTCGATATCCGGGTAACGCTCTGCTACTTCGCGGGCGACTTTCAAAAACAGGCCGGAAGTCGATTTTAGAATGTTGGCCTTGTGTACCGCGGTCACCTTCTTACGGCCTTCGCGACGGGCAAGTTCATAAGCGAAAGTGACTATCTTCTCTGCACCTTCGCGGGTGATTTTTGACATGGCTTCCGCTTCGTTGCCATCGTCCGATACTACCTGGCCAAGACCCGAGTACATGCCCTGAGTGTTTTCACGCACCGTGATGATGTCGATGTCTTCATAGCGTGCTTTGGTGCCGGCAAATGATTTAACCGGACGCACATTGGCATACAGGTTAAATTGCTTACGCAGGGTGACGTTGATTGAGGTAAAGCCTTCGCCAACCGGAGTCGTCAATGGGCCTTTTAGGGTGATCTTGTTGCGTTCAATGGCTTCAAGCGTCTCTGGCGGTAATAGCTCACCGGTTTTTTCCAGTGCGGCCAGACCGGCATCAACAAATTCGTATTCAAAGTCACAACCGGCGGCGTTTAGAATTTCCAGAGCTGAATCAATAATGCTGGGACCTATGCCATCGCCTTTGATGACAGTAATGGTTTGCTTAGCCATTTAACAATTTCCTTAAAACTGATAGATGAGTCCGACACCAATAGCATAGCCGCACAAAGCTGTTGTGGGTAATTAGAAAGCTGATGAGGGTGGCGGAAATTTACGTGAGAATTCAGGGCGATTTATAGCAGTTAAACCCCTAATTTTCCAGTATATGGCATTTAAATATATGTTATTTCCATTATAAATAAGATGAATTGTACTGGGGGTTACAGCCGCTTTTCAGCTATTAAAAATAAGGGCTGAATCTAGTTATAGGGAAGAATGCAAACACACAATTTTAGGTGCTCAGCTCGCCTTGGTCCTGCTTAGGATTGTAAGTCGACTTTGTCATAGGCCAGCTCGGCCTGTTGCCCCCAAACGAGCAGCTTTTTGTTTTTAAACAATAACCCGGTGCACTCGTCTTTGGTGGTAATGCCATCGGCTTTTACATGCTGGGTGCGA
This sequence comes from Pseudoalteromonas sp. T1lg76, assembly GCF_002964725.1. Lineage (NCBI taxonomy): Bacteria > Pseudomonadati > Pseudomonadota > Gammaproteobacteria > Alteromonadales > Pseudoalteromonadaceae > Pseudoalteromonas > Pseudoalteromonas sp. T1lg76. The sequence goes on along the minus strand of NZ_PQCE01000020.1, from coordinate 56,253 downwards.
TAAAACACTATCTGGTAGATATCCTCACCGCGGCGCTTTACAAAGGTAAGATCTGGGGTGCCCAAGGTGGCCAGCACTTCTTCGATATGCATAGGCGAGGTGGAGTCGAGCTTGGCAATAAAACGTTTGTTATAGGCCTCTCTGTCTTGCCACACCATGGAGCCGGGATCATCCTTGTACAGGCTCATCACCAAGGTGGCTATTGCCGCATATACGCCGATACCGAGAATTATGTATTTTAAGACCTTAGTCCACATCAGTTTTTACCCTTAAAGCCGAACACCTTGGGCCAGTATACCTAGTTCATTTTGGCAATGCTAAATTTGCGATGTATGCAGCGTAATTTGTGGCGCATCCGCGCTTAGGCGTAATTGTTTTAAGGAGATACCCAAATCTATGTCTGTACGCAGTGACACCAGGGCCAAGGCGCGTACATAGTCTGGCAAATGCCGAGCTAAAAGCTGCTGAACCTTACCATCGGGCTCAGTGTGTAGGGCATCGGCGACGCTGGGATATTGGCTTAGCAGTGCCTGTGCCGACTTGGCGCCTATGCCGCTGACTCCGGGAATATCATTTGTTTTATCGCCCACCAGGGCGAAATACTGCCACAGGCGCGCGGCATCTATACCGTATTTTTGTTGCACCTCGGCGACGGTACGCTCGGCTTGGGTAAAGTAGTCGAACACCATAACCCCCTGCTCAATGAGTGGCAGGTAGCCCTTATCGGTGGAGACTATCACCACCTCGATACCTTGTTTATTGGCCTTGGCGGCCAAGGTGGCGAGGACATCGTCCGCTTCTTCGTTGACGGCGCGCACCACGGCTATTTGCTGGGTGTTAATGGCATTCATAAAGCGCGGCAGCTGTTTGCTCAGTGCCTCAGGCATGGGTTTACGAGAGGCCTTGTAAGCAGAGAAAAACTCATAGCGCCAACTGCTGTCGCCGTCAAAGGCGGCCAACGCATACTGGGGTTTGTGCTGGGCCTTTAGTTTGGCTAATGCTCGCTCCACACGGATAATGGCCTGCTCTATGGCTTGTTCACTTTGGGCACCGTATTGGCTTTCACATACGGCGTATATGCGCCGAATGAGGTTCAGCGCATCGATCAGTAATAATTGCATTGTCAGGTTTGGGCCTAAGTCTGGATGGTGTAACAGGGTATATAGGCACTGCCGGGCAGCTTCATTCGACCCTGAGCCACAAAGGCGCTAAGCAGGGCATCCATTTTACCCATAAGCTCAGGGTCACCGCATAGCTCGAACACCCCATGCTGGCCTATGGCGCGAATGCCTTCGTCCTTAACGTTACCGGCTACTATGCCCGAGAAGGCGCGGCGAAGATTCGCTGCCAACTGCTGTTTGGGTTGGTTGAGGTGCAAGTTCAATGCCGCCATATTGTCATGGTTGGGCACAAAGGGTGCCTGAAACTCGGGGTCGATACGCAGCGTCCAATTGAAATAATAGGCATCGCCATGCTGGCGGCGGTAGTCGCGCACATCTTGCATGCTTTGTTTCACCGTGCGGGCGACAAGCGCAGGATCGTCGATGATCACCTCGAATTTGTCCAGCGCTTCCGGACCTAAGGTATCGCCGACAAAGGTAACGATTTCATCAAAATAGGCACGGCTTTCTGCGGGCCCGGTGAGGATCACCGGCAATTGTTGTTTGTCGTTCTCCGGATGCAGCAAGATACCGAGCAAATAAAGCAGTTCTTCGGCGGTACCGGCGCCTCCAGGGAAAATAATAATGGCGTGCGCCACGCGTACAAAGGCCTCAAGGCGCTTTTCGATATCAGGTAGGATCACCAGTTCATTGACGATAGGATTGGGCGGCTCGGCGGCGATAATGCTCGGTTCGGTCAACCCCAAGTAACGTGGGTTGGAGATCCTTTGTTTGGCATGGCCTATGGTGGCGCCCTTCATCGGCCCCTTCATGGCACCTGGGCCACAGCCGGTACAAATATTCAGGCCGCGCAGACCAAGCTGATAACCTACTTCCTTGGCGTAATGATATTCCACTTCATTAATGGAATGGCCGCCCCAGCACACTACCATGTTAGGGTCGGTGTTTACTTCCAGGGCGTTGGCATTGCGCAGCATATCAAAGACCATGTGCGTGATGGCTCTGGGATCGGCTTCGTGCATAGTGTGATGTCTTTGACAAATAAACAAAATATCACGGATAACAGAAAAAATATGTTCGTGAATACCGCGAATAATATCACCGTCGACAAACGCCGTCTGCGGTGGATTGGTTAGTTCTATTTTAATGCCGCGCTCGCGCACCACCAAACTGATATTAAAGTCTTTATAGCTGTCATAAATCTCGGCGCTGGAGTCGGTATGACTGCCCACGTTAAGCACCGCCAACGCACAGTTGCGAAACAACCGATAGCGGTCGGTGGTTGATTGTTCCAGTAAATCTACTTCCAATTGCGAAAGTAAGTTGAGTACCCCAGTTGGGTTGAGCTGTATTTTCATAGCCTACTCCTTTACTTAAACTTGGCTATTTCTTGACCACTAAAGGATCGTGGCCGAAGGCTTTTAGGGCGGTGAGCTCGGAAATAATGGAGCCGAGTTCCTGAATACGGTCGTCGGGCTGCAACTGCTCACGAATACTGGCTAATGGATAATCCAGCTCGCGAGCGATTCCTTTGCAGGTGAGCGATAACTTCGCGATAAATTGTGCAAGGGTGACGGCTTGTTCCTGCCGCGTCATTTCTATGGTCTGGTGTTCTGAAATAGCTGAATGTGACTTTCTTTTTATAGTCTCAAACTGTAGTGACACGCCCTGCAATCCTTTTTCGTTATTATATTTTCCAGTGTACAACATAATTATTGCAAATACTGATTATGTATCAGGTTTTGTCGAAAATTTAGGGGTTAATGGCTTAGCTTTGGTTTGTGTAGGGGCAAAGTCTTTGGGTGAATAAGCAATAGTTTTCCGGCAGTTGAACGCAAAACTTTGTGGCGCCCCCGGTGCTTTGTTAGGCTGCGCGCAAACTACCAAGACAACAGGTGTGCAGTGAAAAAAATCCTAGTTGCGGCGGCTATGCTGCTGGTTTCCTCGGTGGCAAAGGCCGCCACAAATTATCAAATTTCCATCGACCAGGGTGCTCATCACTTAGGTGATGTCAGTGTCAGCTTTGCCAAAACCGGGCAAAGTCATATAGATGCCAAGTTCCCGGCCTGGCGCACCGGGCGTTACGACATCCTCAATTTGGCTAACGGCGTGCGTTACTTCAACGCCACCGACGCGCAGGGCCAAGCTCTGAAATGGCAAAAAATTGATAAAAGCACCTGGCGTATTTTCTTAAACGAGCCCACCGCCGTGACCTTGAGTTATCAGGTCTATGCCAATGAATTGGGTTTACGTGCCCGTCATATCGATGACACCCATGCCTTTATCGATGCCTCCGGCTTTTTTATGTACAGCGAGGCGACGCGCAATGAGCCTGTGAGTGTACAGCTGGAAGTACCTATGGGGTGGCGCTCGGTGTCGGGAATGAACAAGGGCAAGAACCAACATCAATTTGTTGCTCCAAATTACGATGTTTTAGTGGACTCCCCCATAGAAACGGGTATCAATGAGCTGCACTCCTTCTCGGTCGATAACCGCGATTATGAGCTGGTTATTTGGGGCGAAGGCAATTACGACAGCGAACAGATGGTGGCCGACCTGAAAACCCTGGTACAAACCGGTCATGTGGTTTGGGATGACTACCCTTATGAGCGTTATGTATTTATGGTACATGCCACCTCTGGCGCGCGCGGTGCCACCGAGCATCTTAACTCCACCATTATTCAGCGCCACCGTGATAAGTTTGCCAAGCGCGAAGACTATTTGGGCTTTATTGCCACCGCCGCGCATGAGTTTATTCACACCTGGAACGTCAAAGCCTATCGCCCCGAAGGCATGGTGCCCTATGACTATGTTGCGCCGAATTACACGCGTTTATTATGGCTGGCGGAAGGCTCCACCAGTTATTTGGAAGATCATCTTTTGCTACGCTCGGGCTTAATGACCAAGAAGGAATTCTTTAAGGACCTGGGTAAGCGTATTAACACCCACCTTAAGACGCCGGGACGTGAGGTGCAAAGTGCCGCCCATACCAGCTTTGACAAATGGATCAATCAAGGCGGTGATCATGGTCGCAACTACAGCACCAATATTTACTCGGAGGGCTCCTTGCTGTCTATGGCATTGGATTTAAAACTCCTGAGTGATTCCAACGGCCAGGTGAGTTACCGCGATGTACACCGCCAGCTCTATAACAGGCATAAATTGCCCAAGGGCTTTAATGAGCAAGACGTGATTGCCATCTTGAACGAGCTGAGCGGTCAGGATTACTCCTTATGGTGGGCCGACAATGTAGAAGCGCCTATGAACTTGGACTTTGACGCCTTACTCACTAGCGTGGGCTTGGAGCGCGTGTATCCTGAAGATGCTAAACAGATTGCCTCGTTGGATGTAAATACCAGCACGGACAAGGGCTTACTTAAGCTGGATCATGTGCGTCGTGGCGGCGCAAGTTGGCAGGCCGGATTGACAGCAGGCGACCTGATCCTTGCCATTGATGGTCGTCGCATCAGTACCGACCTGGCGACCACCTTAAGTGCGTATAATGCGGGTGATAAGGTATCGGTGAGCTTTTTCCGTCGCGACCGTTTACAACAAGTGAACCTTATCCTTGGGCAGGATTATGATAAGGATGCCAAAGTACAGCCGGTGAAGGCACCTACACAGCAGCAACAGGCGCTATTCAAAGCCTGGATGGGCGTTGAATTAGGCGACTAATTACGCGGACACCCACCTTAAAGGTTGTTTTAAAGTGGGTGTCTTGGTTATTTCATATGCAACTTTGTTGAGGTGTCGGCGTAAAGCACCGACACCTAGGGTTATTCCTTTAAAACGCACTTAGGCGGTGGTTGCAGAGATAGGGTAAGCTCTACGGCCCTGCTTTCTGAGCAGGGCAACCAAATGGCGTCGTGCCCTGTAAGCAGGCGTCCAATTGTGCAAGGCCAGCCACTGCTTTTGCAGCGGATAGGCCTTGGGCTTATTTCGTCCCTTACTGGCTATATCGCTGTCAAAATAGTTGTCCTGGGCTATGGGGTAGGGATGAAGGGCACCAACATAAACGCCGGTCTCCCAGGTATGCTGAATGTCCGTGTCCACCGGACGATAAATCTTATTTGCATGAGCCAACATCTGCTTTGCGCCGAAGCGACTGATCACATAGGCACAGCAGCCGCTTAACGGCTTATCATGGATCACTAATTTGTGTGTGCTATCCAGCTCGGTGCTGAACTTGTTGGTGCGCTCTCGCCCTTGATAATTACAAAGCTTGATGATGTCTACCGGGAACTTGTGATTTAACACCGACGCCAGGCTGGACTTAAGATCCCCGACCAGGGAAAAGTCATCTTCAAGCACCAAGGCATACTCGCTTTGGCTATCGAGCAGGGTTTGCCAACATTTTTTGTGGCTAAGGTAACAGCCGATTTCGCCATCGCTTAAAGGGCGGTAGAACTTGTTGCGATTGGCTTTGTCATCCACCACTTCACGCTTTTGCGCTGCAGATAGTTGGCGGCCATTCACCGCATCAATGCGTGCAAAGGTTAACCCTTGTGCGGTTAGTTGTTGCGTCGCCCGTTGCAGTCTATTGTCACTGCCTTTAAGGTTAATCACATAAATGGGGATCATCATGCTCTCCACCGATTGTCTTGGCGCCAGTATGGGATAGGAATAAGTCATAGCTGTGTATTCGAGATGACAGGGTGGTTACGTTAAAGGTCTGAGTGTCCATAGTGTTATGGGGGGGGAAGCAGGTCTAAAAGAAAAATGTGATCTGATTGAATAATAGACACGTAGAGATGGCTGTAGTGAATGTGAATCTCCCTTTATCAGACATGTATAAGGACTCAGACCATGAATTCTCTAGCCCGCTCTTTACACACCACCCTTATTGCCGCAGCGCTGAGCGCCACCCTGGCGTCGCCCGCAATGGCCGATACCCCCAAATGGGCCGATAAGTCGCCAGCCAGCATAGTTGAATTTGCCGTTGGCGCTTCTGGCAGCCCGTTTGACTTTGACGATAATGGTGGTGATTTCGATATCCTGGTTGCAGCGCTGATCGATACCAACACCATAGGAATTTTCGATGGCACCGACTTCACCGTATTTGCGCCAAACGACCAGGCATTTTACAACCTCACCAACACGGACAATGACGAGGATGCTTACAACGCCGTGGTAAATTTGTTGGGTGTTGAAGGGGTGGCCGGGGTGCTTGCCTATCATGTGACCGATGGGGTGCGTAATTCTCGCTCGGTAGTGAGAGCGAAACAGTTAACCATGCTCGATGGCAACACCATTATGTTCGACAGTGGCCTGATCATTGCCAATGGTTCTGAAGCCGGCCTAGTGAACATAGACAATCGCTTGGCAGACGGCATGGTGCACATCATTGACACCGTACTCATTCCTTAGTGATGGTAATCACTGTCCTCAGTTAAAGCGCTCCTTTTCTTAGGAGCGCTTTTTTTAGTGCTGTTCACCACCCACGTTTATTAGCGCTATGGCGCTTCCCGATGACGGGCATTAAATGGGCGTTGCGCTAGATTTCACCTCGCTTGCCTGGGGGCGATAATGGTGTAAATAGCAGCCACAGACATACACAACAATCGAGGTGGCTACCATTAATTCAATCTGGGCTAAGGATATTACCCAGCCAATTTCTCTTGCTTGCCAGCCTGTGACTGTCATCCAATCCGCGACTTTAAACAGGGCGGTGGCACCTATCACCAGCGGAAAGGTAAAGGCAGCGTAACCTGGGCTAAAGGGCAGGCGAAGGAGCTTAAAAAATGCCAGATACACCACGGATGTCATCAGTACCGCCAGGGTGAGCAACACAGCTATTACCAGCGGTGACGGACTGTGAGCCAAGGAAAGATAACCGGCCAGTGACAGACTCGCAGGGGCTGCTAGCACGGCCAGGGTGGGCTTGGCGGCATCGGCAACCTGTTCATTAAAGAGCAAGCGATAGAGCATAAGCGGCAGCATCAGGGCATACATGGCCATACCAAAAATCAGTAAAGCTTCGGCTAAAGGGCGCAGCGTGCCGCCGGGAAAGGTGACGTCAGCAACAATAATGCCGATGGGCGGGATAAACCAGCTTGGCACCATGTGCTGAAGTTGAAAGTCGCTTAAACGGTGGTACACAAACAGCGCGAAGAACACGCAGTGCAACAGCACGGCCACTAGCCAGAGTCCTTGAGCGAGCGCAGGGGTGAGCGCGCCCAAGGCGTTCGATACCACCATGGTGGCCATAGTAAAGGTGGGCAACACGCTCCCTGTCACCGGATGACGCAAGTCTTCCCGCAAGGTGAGGGGATGAGTGAGAAACTTGGCCAGTACCAGCAGCAATAACGCCGTTGCGATTAAGGCCCCCGAGGCTTGCGCCAGGCCGTTCAAAGCGGCGGCGTTCTCCCAACACCAGCCCAATGAGGCTATCCCCAGGGCTAACCCTGATAAGGGTGTTGGTACCTTGGTTAACCAGGATTGTTGTTCACTTATGGTCATGCTTAGCCCTTTGAGTGTTTATTCCATCGGCGAGTCGCGCGATTTGGGCACTAGTGTAAGGGGAGTTGTTGGTTTAATATATTTTAAAATATTGAGCATATCTTTAAGTAATACTTAACAGGGGGCGCATGAATATTGCGTTACGACAATTGCGGGTGTTTGTGGCCGTGGCTCAGGAACTCAGCATCACCAGCGCCGCCGACAAGCTATGTTTATCTAAGCCGGCGGTCAGCATGGCGCTGAGTGAGCTTGAGAAGCAACTGGGACAGCAACTTTTTGATCGTCACAATAACCGCTTACTGATCAATGAGCAGGGGCGTCGCTTATTGCCCCTTGCGGATGAATTGCTGGCGCGCAGCCAGGATATTGAGCATTTGTTTAGTCAGCAGGGCGCGATCACCGGCAAGTTAAACATCGGTGCCAGTGATACCCTAGGAAATCAGGTCGCGCCGTTTTTATTGCGAGATTTTCGTGCGACCTCGGGTCATCTCGAGCAGACCTTGTATATAGCCAATACCGCGCAGATATGCCAGAAGTTATGTGAGTTTGAGCTCGATATCGGCCTGGTAGAGGGCAGGGTTCATCATGGTGAGCTTCATAGTATTCCCTGGCTGGGCGATGAGATGGTGGTGGCCTGCCATCCGCAGCATCCGCTGGCGCAGTTGTCGGCGCCCACGCTAGCGGATCTGGAGCAGCAGCATTGGCTGTTACGTGAGCCCGGCTCAGGTACCCGGGAATACTTTCTAAATCACCTTGGCGCCCGGTTAAGCCAGTGGCAACTGGCGTTTGAGCTCAATAGCACCTCGGCAATCATTAACAGCACCGCCGCCGGGCTCGGCATTACCTGTTTGTCACGCCGCGCCTTGAGCCAGGCCGAACAATTAGAGCGGGTGAGCATATTGAACTTGCCAATCAGACTTACACGGGATTATTGGCTGTTATACCATAAAGAAAAATATCAAAGCCCGTTACTTAAGCAGTTTATTCGCTTTTGTGAGAATTGGTCCGCACAGTAAAAAACTCTTGAGTCGATAGCGAGCTAATTTGAGGCAAGCAAACGGGTGAAAATATAACAACAGGAAACACCATGGATTATTTGCAAATTAATAAGGCCGCTTGGGATAAAAGAACTCAGGTGCATATAGCGTCTGAATTTTACGGCGTTGAGGCTTTTAAAAATGGCCGCTGTTCCCTTAATCCCATTGAACGTGAACAGGTAGGCGATGTGACCGGTAAGTCCCTGCTCCACCTGCAATGTCATTTTGGTCAGGATACCCTGTCCTGGGCACGCTTAGGGGCAAAGGTGACCGGGGTCGATTTATCCTCGCAAGCCATCGCCCAGGCCAACACCTTGAAGCATGCCTTAGGGCTGGACGCTCAGTTTATCGAAGCGGATATCTATCGCTTTGGTCAGGAAAATACCCAGCAGTACGATCTGGTGTTTACCTCCTACGGCACCATTTGCTGGTTACCAGATTTAACCCTGTGGGCCGAGATCATAGCCGCAGCCTTGAAAGTAGGCGGCGAGTTTCATCTGGTAGAGTTTCATCCCATTAACGATGTGCTTAGCGGCTACGCCTATTTTCCAAGTGAGCAGCCCGATGTGGAGGAAGAAGGCACCTACACTGAAAATTGTGATGGCGCCACCTTAACGACCGTGTGCTGGTCGCATTCGCTCAGCGAGGTGCTGAGCGCATTAGTAGATGCTGGCCTGCGTATCGAAGCCTTTAATGAATATCCCTACAGTCCCTACAATTGTTTTGAGGGGTTATTGCCGGTGCCCGGTCGTGGTTATCAGAAATTACATAACGGCCAGCAAGTGCCTTTGGTGTATGGGGTCAAGGCTCGTAAAATTGCGGAATAACGCTTATGGTCGCGACGCTCGCTGAAGTAGCAGTGTTTTAATGATGCTGCCAATACTAAGCAGAATAAAGGCAATAAGGCCGATATAGATGGGGCGATAGAAATCGATGGGTGTGTGCGTGGCAACTATGGTTTGGTAAATGGCCGTGCCTGCAGCAATGGCTAATGCATGCTTGCCGTTATTGTAGATATCCTTTCTCATCCTGAAACACTTCCTTTGTTATTTTGATAAGCCGAAGACTGACTTCGGCTTTATTATGCTTTGTAGTTAAGCGTTATTTCTTTACCTTGCCGATATCGTACGACGTCATCCAAGGGGTTTTGCGCGACAGCGACTTGCCGGTATGGATGGACACAGACGGAGTCTCGTCGTCTTTTACGAAGGTGGTGCGCAGTGAGTTTTCAGACTCTTTTTGTTGCTCATACCAGCCTTCGCCCAGGCATTGGCGGGTAAAATCCGATGCTTTTTGGTGGATTGCCAGGGCTCCGTCTTTATCCGCGTAGGTTTGCTGACAGCTATAGGCATAGGTGCGCTCGTGCAGGGCGCTGATCTGGCAGCTGTCGCCAACCAGGTGATAACGGGCCTGCCAGCTGTCGATAAATTTGGACTGGGTGCGTGCCATTTTCAAACCATCAAACTGATTGTCATAGGCCGACATCAAGGCTTGGATTTTGTCGCAGGATGAAAGGTTATCGACATAGGTTTGTTGCTGTTTTTGCGCTGGGCTGGCGCAGCCGGCGAGGAGAATAACGGCCGCTAATGCTGGGTAAATTGCTTTCATGGCAAACAGATCCTTATTTGTAGTAGCCTAAGCATACAAAATCTCTGGGCGGTGTGGCAATGTAAAACACCCAGAGAGTGAATAATTGCCCACCTAAACAGCTATTTACTTACAAGTGCGGCCTTTTTGGGGCGCTGACCCGGCTAATGCCGAGACTGCAACCGCGCTACCACATCTCCTAAGGATAAGCCTTGGCGCTGCAGCAACACAATTAAGTGATACAGGAGATCGGCGGCTTCATCGGTGAGCTCGTTATTGTCGTTTTTCATCGCCGCCAAGGCGACCTCAACCCCTTCTTCGCCTACCTTCTGGCAACTGCGGCTAAGCTCCTTGGCAAACAGTGATGCTGTGTAGCTCGTTTTTGGATCAGCATCCTTTCGGTCGATGATGATCTGCTCCAGCTCGGCTAAAAAGCCCAAACTCGGCTTGGCATCGCCAAAACAGCTTTGGGTGCCGAGGTGACAGGTGGGGCCTTGCGGGTAGGCCATGATCAGAATCGAGTCCTGATCGCAGTCGGTGTAGATGGCTTCAACCTGTAAAAAGTGGCCGGAACTTTCGCCCTTGGTCCACAGGCGCTGCTTGGAGCGCGAGTAAAAGGTGACTTTCTTTTGCTCCAGGGTGTGGGTAAGCGCCGCCTGATCCATAAACCCCTGCATAAGAATTTGCCCGGTAATAAAGTCCTGCACCAGGGCGGGGATCAAAGGGCACTTGGCAAAATTCACATCGCTTACATTGCTAATATCTATTCGCATAATCGAGTCGCTATCTTGTTATAGGCTAGGTGTTGTTTTAATTCGTTAATATTTATCAGGTTCTTATGAAATACACTGGCGGCGAGGGCCCCATCTACCTGGGCTTCTTTAAAAACCTCACTGAAGTCGCTGATTTTTCCGGCGCCGCCGGAGGCAATCAAGGGCACATGGCAGATATCCCGTACTTTGGCTAATTGTTCAATGTCATAGCCCTTGCGCACACCATCTTGGTTCATACAGTTTAGTACGATTTCACCGGCGCCGAGGGCCTGCACTTGCTCAACCCATTCCAGAGTATTGTAGCGGGTGCGCGATGAACTGTTGGGATCGCCGGTAAGCTGATAGACCAGATACTCGCCTGTTTGGGCATCGAAAAAGCTGTCGATGCCGACTACCACGCATTGTTTGCCAAATTCGTCGTGTAACTCGCGAATAAGCTCGGGACGGGCAATGGCCGGACTGTTGATACTGATTTTATCGGCGCCGCTTTCAAGCACCCGCGCCGCATCGGCGACGGACTTGATGCCGCCGGCAACGCAAAAGGGGATATCGATATGTCGGGCTATATGCTCGACCCAATTCACATCAAGCAGGCGTTTTTCTACACTGGCGCTGATTTCATAAAACACCAGCTCATCGGCGCCGGCATCGCTGTAGGCCTTGGCCAACTCAAGAATATCGCCGACGATTTCATGGCCTTTAAACTGTACGCCTTTAACGACCTGGCCGTCTTTCACATCCAAACAAGGGATTATGCGTTTTGATAACATGCTAGTGCCTCCTCAACCGTAAAGGCGCCATCAAGCAGGGATTTGCCCAAGATCACCCCTTGGGTGCCAATTTCTTTTAAGCGACGAATATCCGCTATTGAGCTGACGCCACCGGAGGCCTGAATGCGCAGACTGGGGTTATGCGCCTGCAGTTGCTCGTACAAAGCAAAGGAAGGGCCGCTCATGGTGCCGTCTTTGCTGATGTCGGTGCATAAAAAGTCTTTCACCCCAATTTCGGTGTAAAAGTTGATAAGCTCAAACAAGGAGACATCACCACTTTCCAACCAGCCATGGGTGGCGGGCATCCAGCCCTTTTCGGTGTTATTCACATCCAGGGCAATGACAAATTTCGGAGCACCGTATTGGTTTATCCAGCTTGCCACTTGCTCTTGGTTATTGACCGCTTTTGAGCCAATCACCACCTGTGCGGCGCCGGCGGTGAGCCACTGCTCGACATCCTGGCCGGTGCGAATACCGCCGCCGACCTGATAGCCGACGTTGAGCGCCTTGGTGGCTGCCTGAATTTGTCGCCATTGCTTTTTGCTTGGATCTCGCGCCCCTTCTAAATCGACCAGGTGCAGCTTTTGTGCGCCTTGTTGCTGGTATTCCATTAGCCGTTCGGCCAAGTCAAAGGGATAGAACTGGGCGGTGTCGTATTTGCCCTGAAATAAACGCACGATTTGTTGTTGTAATACATCTAATGCTGGAATAATCATAATGCGTCCTCAAAGCCGCCAGTCAATAAAGTTTTGCAGTAAGCGCGCGCCCACTTTGGCGCTGCGCTCCGGGTGAAATTGCATCCCGGCGTAGTTGTCCTGGGCGACCATGGCCGAAAACGTTTGGCCGTATTCGCTGGTGGCCAGGGTTGCCTGGTTACAGCCATGGGCGAAGCTGTGCACAAAGTACACCTGATCGTCATCCTGAACACCCTTGGTCAGTGGGTGCGTTTTGGTGATCTTTAGGGTATTCCAGCCCATGTGCGGGGCACTTAAATTCCCCACCTCAAGCTCGCCGACTTTGCCGGGAATAATGCCTAAACAGGGGGTGTCGCCCTCGGCCGTGTGCTCGCACTGCAACTGCATGCCCAAACATATGCCCAGTAATGGCCTTTGGTATTCCTTAATGGCTTCTTGCCAGCCGCCGTTAATCAGGCGCGCCATGGCAACCTTGGCATGGCCCACTCCCGGTAATACGGCGCGCTCATAGCGGCTTAGTTGCTCGGCGTCGGTGATCACATCAACCTGAGTATGCAAACGCTCAAAGGCAAAGCGCACCGAATTGATATTGGCGCAGCCGGTGTTGATTATGGCTATCATAAAACCCCCTTGGAGCTGGCCATTTGTTGCGAGCTGTCTTTGCTGATGGCCATGCGCAGCGCCCTGGCGAAGGCCTTAAACAGGCCCTCAACCTGGTGGTGACAATTCCCAGGCGTGACACTTAAAATCAGCGACAGGGCGGCGTTATCGCTGAGGCTTTTGAAAAAGTGTTCGACCATTTGTACATCCATATCGCCGACTTTTTCACGGCTAAAATCGGCATTTAACACAAACGAAGCGCGTCCGGATAAGTCGATTTGCGCTTCGGCCTTACATTCATCCATCGGCAGGGCAAAGCCATAGCGGGCAATTTGCGACTTGGTGCCGAGAGCCTGGCGTAGCGCCTGACCCAAGGCGATGCCCACATCTTCGACCAGGTGGTGCTCGTCTATGTGCAAATCGCCACTGGCCTTAATATCCAGGTAAATATTGGCGTGGGTGCGGATCTGATCCAGCATATGGTCGAAAAAGCCCAGCCCAGTGCTGATTTCGCCACTTTTATTGGCATCCAGGTTCAGCGCCACGGCAATTTGCGTTTCCTTGGTGTCGCGGCTGACGGCGCCTTGGCGGTCGGCGGTAGTCAAGCGAGTGACTATTTGCGCCCAGTTATCCTGATACAAGATCCCCTGCATACAGAGGTTTTCGGCCAATTGAATATCGGTCTGACGGTCACCAATGACATAGGAGTTGGCGATATCCACCTTGCCTGAGCGCATTAAGTCGACCAGCAAACCGGTTTTTGGTTTACGGCATTGGCAGTTGTCGCCATCGAAGTGCGGGCAGATCAGCACGTCTTCAAAGTGAATGCCTTGGGAGGTAAATAGCTCCATCATTTTGTTGTGCGGCGCGTCGAAGTCCGCCTGCGGGAAACTGTCCGTGCCCAGGCCATCTTGGTTAGACACCATCACCAGGCGATAGCCGGCCGCTTGCAGGGTGAGCATCGCTGGGATAACACCGGGTAACAAGGCTAATTTCTCTAGGCTGTCGACTTGCTTATCGCTGATAGGCTCTTCAATCAGAGTGCCGTCGCGGTCAATAAATAAATAGGGGTTGCTCATATTAGTTCCTAAAAAGTGCCTTGTTATTAGTTTGCAGTGGAGTCGGTTAATGAGTCCAGCCAGGCTTTGACCTCACCGAGCTCCTGCTCATTGCCGATGGAAATACGCAGCCAATCGTCCTGGCCATAAAGGGTAAAGGGGCGCATGACCAAGCCCCGCTGATAGGCAATGGCAATGGCGTTTTTGTCTTTTAGCTGCAAGGTGACAAAGTTACCTTCCCCTTTGAGCACCCGTGTGACCGCATCGCTTTGTTCCAGCCATTGTTGCAAGCGTGATTTAAGGGCATTTAAAGTGTCCACCTGACGGCGCATTGACGCTATGTTTGCAGTGCTCAGCGCTTGTGCGGCGATGTCGGCCACCACGGTGGAAACCGGGTAGGGCGCTAAGACCTTGCGCAGTGGTGCCAAGACCTGGGTGTTGGCCAGGGTAAAACCTGTGCGCAGACCCGCCAGAGCAAAGGCTTTGGACAGGGTGCGTAGCACCACCACATTGGCATAGTCATTGAGCAAAGAAACAGCACTTTGCTCAGGGCAAAACTCGATATAGGCTTCATCAACCACCACCAGAGCGCTGTTTGTTAGACGCGCGGCAATGGCGGCGATTTTATCTTGGCCTACCAAGGCGCCGGTGGGGTTATTGGGGTTACAGATAAACACCAGCTTGGCATCGCCAACCTGGGTGCAAATCTCATCCACCTCGCCTTGGAGCAATAAGTCCTGGCTCAGGGTATTAAGTGCGACATTATGGGTATCGGCGGTGACCTTATACATGCCATAGGTGGGTGCAAAAATGGCGATGCTGTCCTTTGCGCTCTGACAGAAGGTGCGTACCAGCAGCTCTATGCCTTCATCGGCACCTCGGGTCATCACCACCTGCTCTGGCGCTAAGCCCACATAGTCAGCGTAGGCCTGGATCACCTGCTGCGGCTGCGGATCCGGGTAGCGGTTGAGAGCCTGACCACTGAGTTGATATTCGCGGTTATAGGGGCTTTCGTTGGCATTGAGCCAGGTTGAGCCGCTGAGCTTTTCACTCTTTGCCGAGCTGTAGGCACTGAGGTCGGCAATATTTTTCGGCAGTAGGCCTTGTGGCAACGTCAGGGTATCGCTTTGTTTTACGTCGGTGCTCACTGTTTTTCTCCTAAACGGATGCGAACGGCATTGGCGTGAGCGTCGAGCCCTTCTGCTGCAGCCATGGGAATAATTGCTTTTGCCAAATCGGCCAAACCACTTTTGGTGACGGTTTGCACCGTATAGGTGCGATAAAAATCAAGCAGGCTCAGGCTTGAATACACCTTTGAGTAGCCGTATGTAGGCAAGACGTGATTGGTGCCAGAGGCATAATCACCGGCCGATTCAGGGGTGTAATCGCCGACAAAAATCGAGCCGACATTCTTAATCTTAGGCAAGAACTCGGCGCTTTCGCCAAGTTGCAGGATCAGGTGCTCGGGCCCGTATAAATTGGAGACTTCCACGGCCTGGGCAATGCTTTGCACCTTGAACAGTGCTGAGTTTTCAAGGGCTGCTTTGGCAATCTGGGCGCGTGGCAGGGTTTTTAATTGCTCTGCCAGTGCCTTTTCTGTCGCTGCGATCACCTCGGCGCTGTCGCTAAGGAGAATAACCTGAGAGTCTGGGCCGTGCTCCGCCTGAGATAGCAGATCCGCAGCAATAAATTCGCCATTGGCGCGTGCATCGGCGATGACTAACACTTCCGAAGGTCCGGCGGGCATATCTATGGCCAACCCGGGCACCTGCTGGGCGCACAATTGCTTGGCCATGGTCACATAGGCATTGCCCGGGCCGAAAATCTTATTCACCTGGGGCACGGTCTCCGTGCCGTAGGCCAGGGCGGCAATGGCCGGTGCGCCACCGATTTGCAGTACCTGCTTAATGCCGCAGAGGCTTGCCGCGTAGAGGATGGCCGGGGCAATAGTGGCATCGCCCTTGACCGGGGTGGCCAGCACCACAGTCTGCGCGCCGCTAATTTGCGCCAGCACACCTTGCATCAATACCGAGGAAGGCAATGGCGCACTGCCGCCTGGCACGTATATGCCGACGGCGTCGATGGCCTGGTAGCGCAACTCACAGGCCACTCCGGGCTGGGTGCTTAGGCTGATGTTCTTTGGCACCTGGGCCAAGTGAAAACGGCGAATATTATTGTACGCCTGTTTTATCGCATCCTTTAGTTCGGTATCGAGCGCTTGCTCGGCGTCGGCAAAATCAAGGTCGCTGCAAAGCAGCGGTGCATCGGTTGCACGGCCATCAAAGCGGTTGGCATAGTCGCGAAGTGCGCTGTCGCCATCGCTTTGTACGCGCTTGAGTATTTCCTCACACACGGGGCGTACGTCATCGGCGGCGCTCACCGCCGGGCGCTGTAGCATCACTTTTTGTGCTGCTGGGCTAAGGGTATTCCAGTCAATCACGGGCCGTTACTCCATCATTTTTTCTATGGGCATAACCAGGATGGAATTGGCGCCGAGGGCTTTTAGCGACTCCATGGTTTCCCAAAACAGAGTCTCGCTGCTGACCATGTGCAGGGCCACATACTCTTCGCTGCCGGCCAAAGCCAGTAGGGTAGGTTGACCCGTGCCGGGTAACAGGGCACAGACCTCATCAAGCCTGGCTTTAGGGGCGTGCATCATGATGTATTTGCTTTCTTTGGCTTGTTTTACACCGCGAAGGCGAGGCATGAGTTTGTCGATTAGCGCCAGCTTGTCTGCATCCGCCAGATTTTCGTTTTGGATCAAGCAGGCGTTGGACTCTAAAATGGTGTCGCCCTGCATCAGGCCATTGGCCTCCAAGGTGGCGCCGGTCGAGACCAGATCGCAAATGGCATCGGCCAGACCTGCACGTGGGGCGACTTCAACCGAGCCGGTTAACATCACCACGCTGGCATCTATGTTTTCGCGCTCCAGGTATTTGCTTAGGATCTCGGGGTAGGTGGTGGCAATGCGTTTGCCGGTAAACCAGGATTTATCCTGTTTACCAAGCTCCTGTGGCCAGGCCAGCGCCAGACGACAGTAACCAAAATCGAGCTTGGCCAGCTTTTTCACTGAACCTTTGTTGCCACCGCGGGCACGCTCGGCCTGGGCTTCTTCGAGTACGTTTTCGCCGACAATCCCCAAGTCGCAAACGCCATCCATGACTAAACCCGGAATATCGTCATCCCGTACTCTTAGTACATCTATGGGCATATTGGTAGCGTGGGCGATAAGGCGTTGTTCGCGCAGATTTAATTTGATGCCCAATTGTTTAAGCAGTTCTTGGCAGTCTTTAGATAAGCGCCCTGATTTTTGGATTGCGATACGTAAACGGTTGGTGTTGCTCATAATTCATTTCCTAAGTTAAAAAACTAAAAACCCCGAGGGATCCTCGGGGCGAAAATGAATCTGGTTTTTTAGTCGCGCCGGAGGTTCCTTTTAGGAATAACCCCCCAGCGAAATACCTGACAGGCTATTCGATGATGTGGCGATGATGATGAATAGTAGTTGTCAGTGTATAAGTCATGTTTGCGCTCGTGTTGTTGCTAAACTGAAATAAGGTGATTGAGTTCGCTTATAGATAAGCACAGAGTTTGCATTTGTTGCAACTAATTTTTTTATAGCGTTAAAGTCTAATCTATAACCGTTGGCAATATAACCAGTATTATCAAAGTGATAAGTAGTGTAATGCCAGGGTTTATTTGATCTTTTCGAGGTTAAGGATGAGCAGTTTGCTAAGGTTTTTTAATGAGAGAAAGCGACTTGATGTACATGGGGGGCGGGAGTAAGGCAAGGATGTTTCTCCTCGCCTTGATGTCTGGGCGTAACTAGCGCCTAGAAGTACAGGTGCTCTTTGATTTCACCGGCTACTTTGATCTCACATTTGTCGCCAGATTTTTGCTGCGAGGCCTGGATCATACCGGCTATCATGCCAAACTTGCCGCCGCGCTCTTGTAATACAGAGCCAAAGTAGCAATAGCTGCTGATATCTTCACCTTGATAATCTGTGCTTAGGTTAAGCGTCGGGGTATAAGGAGCGAAGCGACCTTTCATCACCGGCTCGCCGTTAATGCTTAATTCCAAGTTATTTTTATCGACATTGTAGACGCCGCCAAAAGTCATCTCGGCGCCATTGATGGTCACCACTTTTTCTTGCGCCACACGAGGAGGAGTGCTGCCACAACCAGCTAAAGTGATTGCCGCTGCAAGGGCACAGGTGATAGTCATTTTGTTCATAGATAAATCCTTTTAGTTCAGACTGTTAGTTTATAAATTGAACATGCGCTAGGGTACATAAAAACAGGTACAAAGCCAAGTCTTGAGACGCAAGTTGGAGTAGATTTAATTTTCGGCTATGATCGGCGCCTATTTTGTCTTTGCTGGCGCCTTTAATTTAATCCTACTATGAGCATAGAGCAGCTTTTTTCACCCACAGGCCCCTTGGCGCTGGCCTTTAAGGGCTATCGTCCCCGCCAGGCGCAAATTGATATGGCCAGAGTGTGTGACTCGGCGCTTAAAAATGCTGAGCAGGTGGTGGTTGAGGCGGAAACAGGCACAGGCAAAACCTTTGCTTATTTACTGCCGGCGCTGACCAACAAGGGCAAATACATCATTTCCACCGGCTCCAAGGCCCTGCAAGAGCAGCTTTATCACCGCGATTTACCCACGGTCTACAAGGCCCTTGGCAGTGCCAAGAAAAAAGCCCTGCTTAAGGGGCGCAGCAACTATGTGTGTCATTATCGTTTGAACCAGCATGTCGCTCATGTGCCCAGCGATGACACTGACATTATGCATCAACTGGCCATGGTGGCTAAGTTTGCCGGGGAAACCCGCAGCGGCGATATTGCCGACTGCCCCGGCATAGAGGACGATGCCAAGGTGCTGCCCTATGTTACTTCCACCGCAGATAATTGTCTGGGCAAGGAATGTCCGGACTTCGATGCCTGCTTTATTCGCAAAGCCCGCCTGCGTGCCGCCGAGGCGGATATTGTGGTCATTAACCATCACCTGTTTTTTGCCGATATGGCGGTCAAAGAAAGCGGCTTTGCCGAATTATTGCCCGGCGCCGATGGTTATATCTTCGATGAAGCCCATCAATTGGCGGATATCGCCAGCGATTATTTTGGCGAAAGTGTATCAACGAAAAAGGTGTTTGCCTTTATCACCGACGCCCGCATGCTCTATCGCACCGAATTACGGGATATGCTGCAACTGGGTAAAACCCTGGATAAGCTTGAAGCGGCAACCCTGGACTTGCGCCTGCAATTACCCCATGACGGCGGACGCGGCGACTGGCGGCAGGCTTTAAGCAACAAGTCCTTGTGTGATGCGGTGCACAGAGTCAGTAAAGATCTGCAGTTTTTAAACCAGGTGCTTAAGCTTGGTCTGGAGCGCAGTGAGCTGGTGGAGCCCTTGTTAGAGCGATTGATGAGCCTGATAGCACAATTCGAACGGGTGTTCGATGTTGCCCCAAGCGGTTATAGCTACTGGTACGAGGCCAGCCGCCGCCACGTCAGTATTCATATCACGCCTTTAAATATTGCCGCCAAGTTTAAAGCCATGCTGGCCGAGCGCGAGGCCGGTTTTGTATTTACTTCGGCAACCCTGTCGGTCAACAATAATTTGACCCATTTTAGCGATGCCCTGGGCTTGTCACCATCGCATCAGTTGATGTTGGCCAGTCCTTTTGATTATCAGCAACAGGCGCTGTTTTGTTTGCCTCGCTATTTACCACCTGCCAATTCCCCGGAAATGCCGCGTGCCTTGGTGGGAATTTGCCAGCAGGTGATTAAGGCGGCCAAGGGCCGTTGCTTTTTGCTCTTTACCTCGTACCGGGTGATGTACATGGTGGCCGAGGTGTTATGCCAGCAAATGGAGTATCCTGTTTTTGTTCAAGGGCAGATGTCGAAGCGCTTGTTGCTGGAACGTTTTACCCGCCATGGTAATGCGGTATTAATGGGCACCGCTTCTTTTTGGGAAGGGGTGGATGTGCGCGGCAGTGCCCTTAGCTGTGTGGTGATCGATAAGCTGCCCTTTATTGCCCCGGATGATCCCCTGTTGCAGGCACGCATGCAGGAATGTGAACGTGGTGGCGGCGATCCCTTTGCGCAAATTCAATTACCACGGGCGGTGATCGCCCTAAAACAAGGGGTTGGTCGTTTGATCCGCGATAGCCAAGATCGTGGTGTTTTAGTATTATGTGACAACCGCGTTGTGACTCGAGACTATGGCCAGGTGTTTTTACAAAGCCTGCCCAATATGCGTCGTTGTCGCGACATGAATCAAGTGACCGCCTTTTTACAAACTATAGAGTAACTATGAGCCAAACCATCCTAGCCCTTGACGCCTCGACCGAAGCCTTATCGCTTGCCTTATTGCATCAGGATAAACTCTATCACTTTTTTGAAGTGTGCCCGCAGCAGCACAGTCAGCGTATTCTCGATGAAATCGATGCGCTGCTCAAACAGGCAAATTGCGATATTCAGGATGTGGATGTGATTGGTTATTGTCAGGGTCCAGGCAGTTTTACCGGGGTTCGTATCAGTGTTTCTGTTGCCCAAGGTTTGGCTTTTGCTACCAAGACTCCGGTGATAGGTGTTTCATCGCTGGCTATGATGGCGCAGCAGGCAATTAGCGAGCGTGGTGCCAGCACAATATTGGCGGCCATAGATGCGCGCATGGGTGAGGTATATCTTGGTGCCTATGAGGAAAAAGACGGTTTAGCTCAGTTAGTTGGTGAACAACAGGTGCTAGAACCTGCTGCCGTGACCAGCCCATTTAGCGCTGCAGTGGCCGTGGGCACGGGGTGGCAAACCTATACTGAGCTGGCCGGAAGTTTGAGCCAGGTTGAAGTGGATAAGGAGATCACCTTGCCCGATAGCCGCTATATGTTGCCTCTGTTGGCGAGTGAATTCGCCAAGGGCAATGTCGCCGATGCGGCGTCGGCGCAGCCAGTGTATGTACGCGACACAGTAACCTGGAAGAAGTTACCGGGTCGAGAATAATTATTGCGCTAACCAGGGGCTCTTGATCACTGTTAAAAACTGGTTTTTGTCATAAGCCAACACAGATCATTTGCCCTATCAGCCAAGCTTCACCAAGTGCGCATCAGCTTTAACCCCAGGTGCGCGCATTCTTGTGCACCAATAAAGTGGGGCGCGTAACAGCGTCGCCATTGTTCCTTACCCTGAATATGTCTTCTTACAAGGCCGTGCAGAAGTACAAGCCCTGGACCCTCTGTGCATGTAAGTTCAAAACGTCGGCTTTTCACCGATGGCAACGGTTATCACTTAAGCATATTTACATTTCGCGAATTGTGATAATACATTGTTAATATGTGGACAATATCACCATAAAGGGTTACTTTAAGAACAAATAAAAAATAATAATAAGTTAGTACTATTGTGCACCAACGCGTATTTGCCGTGTTTACCCGTGGAGCAGCCAAACTAGCCGCCAATACGGTCATTTTATCCTTGCGAGAGGGGTATATTGCCCTGATCCCATTTTTTGTGATGGCAGCTTTGGTAACCCTGGTTACGCACTGGTTGAATTATGAAGACCTGGGCGCTCGCTATGCATTTTTGAGCACGTTTAATGTCTTGGTCTGGACCTTGTTTCCCCTGACCACCTTGCTTTCCTTTAGTTATTACCTGGCCAAAAACCTCAAGCTAAACAGCATAGCCGTGCCTATTTTGGTGCTTACCTGTTTTACCCTGGCCACAGGTTATATTTATGTGCTCGATGATGGCAGCATAGGGATTAACAATCGTGCCGGTGTGTTTTACACCATAGTAATGCCCATTTTTTGTTGCTCTACCATGCGTGCCATTTTGCGTGCGCGCTGGTTGCGTATTATGCCCGTTGGCAATATCAGCTTGTTTTTGGTCAAGCACTTGAATTTAATGTTTCCCTATATTCTGGTGGTGCTTGCCACCTTTATGCTATTCCCCATGGTTGATTCCATGCTTGGCTCGGCACTGAGTCAGCTCAACGAGCTGCAGAGTCAGTGGAGCGGCAACGAAAAGCTCACCATGCAGCTGTTGAGCGCCCATGTGCTGTGGTTATTTGGCATTCATGGCGACCATGCCTATCAGATTATGGCAGCGCCGCAGATGAGCGACTATATGTTGAGCTTTGCTATGGACGGGCAAAGTTATCTCAATGCCTTTGTTTTGCTCGGTGGCTCCGGTTGTATCTGGGGTTTGCTGATTGCCTGCCTAATGCAGGGGCGGGGTACTCATGAAGCCAGTATTGCCAGGCTCGGCTCGCCGCTGGCCCTGTTTAACCTTAGCGAAATCCTGGTTTACGCCTTGCCTTTAGTGTTAAACCCCTATTTTGTTGTGCCCTTTATCCTGGTGCCCTTGGTTAATGCCTTGCTGAGTAACCTGATGATCGGCCAAGGCTGGTTGCCTCTGGTTGCCGGGGCGGATATTCCCTGGTTTACACCTGTGTTTATGAGTGGCTATTTGGCCACCGGCAGTATAACTGGGGTACTTTGGCAGGCGCTGCTTATTGCGTTAAGCACGTTAATCTATCTGCCCTTTGTAAAGGCCAATAGAGAGCACAATGTCAGTGGTCGACAACTGGATATGCTGGTTAAAAGGGTGAGTGCCGGGCGCCAACTCGAGCGCCAGGCGGAGACTCATTTTGCCAAACGAGACAGCGAAAAATTTGCCGAGCAAAAGCGCCTGACCGAGGTCATAGAAACCCTGAAAGAGGGTGCCTTATGTCTGTATTATCAGCCCAAAATCTGTAAGCGGAGCAAGCGCATCCTTGGCTTTGAGGCGCTGCTGCGCCATAAACAAAGCGATGGCACCATTATCAGCCCCTGGTTTATCGAGGTGCTGGACCGTTTTCAAATGATGGATGTGGTCGACAGCTTTGTAATTGACCAATTGGAGTTGGATCTGCAGCAATTTCATCGCTACCAGTTGGCGCCTAAAATCAGCTTTAATATTTCTCCGCGCAACCTGATCTATCGTCGCTACAAGCGGGTGATCCGCGCTTTCAGCAAGTTTCCGGAACAAGTGGAAGTGGAGATTTTGGAGTCTTCTTATGTAGATGATTTTAGCCGTACTCAGGAGATAGTGGCGAAATTGCGTAGCGAGGGGATCCGCTGCGCAGTGGATGATTTTGGTACCGGCTACTCCTGTTTGAGTTTGCTCAGTAAACTCAATGTCGACACCATTAAGTTCGATCGCAGCCTGTTACCCACTGATGAGAATGATCCGGCCATTATTCTTTATCAAAGCCTGACGCAATTGTGTCATAAGCTGGGTTTTGAGGTAGTGGCCGAGGGCATAGAGACAGACTTCCATGCTAATTTTATTACCCCTTTACCGGTCAAGCAGTTACAGGGCTATTACTTTGATCGCCCACTGACGTTGGAGCAGGAATACTTAAGTTTGCCGAGCAGGGTTCAGCGACTCCTGTGCCAATCAAACAGGATTTACCTGCCACCAAAAGTAAAAAAGCCGCTCTATGAGCGGCTTTTGAGTCTTCAGTTTTCAGTAGGGTTGTTAAACTATGTTAACAAGCAAGTTCAACAGTAACCCAATATTACATAGATATCAACATTGTTATTGTTTGTTAATAAATGATATTAACTTTGTGGCGATATCAACATTATTTTGTGAGCCGTTAAATTGCTCGCGACCCACACCATGAGCAAACACCTGCACATCTACGCCGGTATGATCTGACGTTGTCCAACCGGTGAAGCTGGCCTCGTTGATCAGTTTTTTCACCGTCAACACCAGTGCCTCTTCATCCACTTGTTTAGCGTGAGTGAGTAACACCTCATGATCTTTGGTGTAGGCCATGCCTGTGTCGGCCTGCCATTGCTCCTGCATATTGTCGCTGGTCATGAGGCGCTCGGCGATCACCTCGGCGGTGGCTTGTACGCCCTTAATCACATCCGCCTGCCATTTACGCTGACCCTTAGCTCCTATGGTTAAACCACCGGTGGAGTGATCGGCAGTAACCACTAATAAGGTATCTGGGTTTTTAGCTATAAAGTCCTTGGCGACCTTGATGGCTTCGGCGAAGTCGTGCATTTCCGCCATGGTACAGGCGATATCATTGGCATGGCCGCACCAGTCGATTTGACTGCCTTCGATCATCATAAAAAATGGCTGCTCGTTTTGCTCTAACAAAGACAGGGCCTTATGAGCCATCTTAGATAAACGTAGCGGGTCACTATCAAGGGCAAAGGGCAGACCTTTGGCGGCATACAGACCCAGGGCCGGTACCTGTTCGATTTGCTCTAGTTGGGCAAAGCTGTCGCTGTACTGATAACCGGCGGCGATAAACTCATTGACTAAGTTTCGGTCTTCACGGATAAAGTACTGGGTGCCGCCGCCAAGCATAAGATCTACCGGTAGTTTGCCGTTGATTTTATTATCGATATAGTCGTTGGCTATGGCGTCATAATTGTATCTGGCTTCATTATGAGCGGTGAAACTGGCGGGCGTCGCGTGGTTTATTTGCGATGTCACCACCAAAGCCGTGGTCATGCCTTTTTCCTTGGCGATTTCGAGCATGGTTTTTAATTTTTGCTTTTGGGCGTCTACGGAAACCGCACCGTTATACGTCTTGGTTGCTGTGGCCAATGCGGTGGCAGCGGCGGCAGAGTCGGTCACCACAGTGTCATCATCCGGGTAGGTGTGCGCCATACCTGTGAGCATAGAATCAAAGACGGTGGCCTCAACAGCGGCTGTGCTTGGGTCGTCCTGATAGTAGCGGTAAGCTGTGGTGTAGGCAGGTCCCATGCCATCGCCAATCATGTATATTATATTTTTTGGTGTTGGCGCATCGGCGCTGGCAAAAAAGCTGGCGAAGGAAAGGGCAGCCAAAGAAAATGTTGGTTTCATGTCAAAGTCCTATTGTCAGTTGCCGCCATTCTATACCCTAGATTATGAAAATAAACCGCCTTGCGGTGAAATGGAGCTGTTTTGCATACATTTTCAATAAATACCCGCGCTCTGACCCTGTGCGGCCTGAGCAATAGCCAACAGGCCATGGGCTTGCATCAGGACGATGTAGTGATCGCCTGTCATGGCTGGCAGGATAACAGCGGCAGTTTTGCACCCTTGATGCGGGCGTTATCTTTGAACCTGCCATTTTATGCCTTTGACTGGGCCGGGCATGGTTTATCCCAGTGGCGCCACCCCCAGGCACACTATTACTTTATTGATTATGTGGATGATTTACATCAGATCATAAGTCAGTGTCAGGCACGAAGGGTACATCTTGTCGGCCATTCTTTAGGCGCCATGGTGGCTTCTTTATATGCGGCCTGCTTTGGAGAGCACATCAGTAGCTTGACCCTGATTGAAGGTATCGGCCTGGTGTATGCCGAGCCCGAAGAGGCCAAGGCTCTGTTAATACGCGCCTTAGCACAACGGGCTCGGGGCGAAAAGATACGTGAATACCCAAGTGCCGCTGACTTAATAGCCCGACGCCTGGCAATAAGCGATTTTGATGAGTCGGTAGGCAATGAGTTGATGGCCCGTAATATGGAGCCAGGCCCCAAAGGGGGAGTGCGGCTGCGCACCGACCCGCGTATTAAGCATTATTCCGCTTTTCGCTACAGTGAGGCTCAGGCCCATGCTCTGCTCGATATTATAGAGGTGCCGACTCTGCTTATTAAAGGCACCGCAGGCTATTCTATGGTGCACCAAAATGAGCATAAATTTGCTCATCATTACAGTCAGTTAAGTGCTAAAGTAGTAGCTGGCGGCCACCATTGTCATATGCAGAGCGCGTCTGAGTGCGCGCAGCTTATTGGTGCACACTTGCGTCAAAGTGGCGCAAGATAATTGTAACTTTGCCGTAATTATGGGAATATCGCAAAAATTAGAGCTTTTGCTCAATTGTTAAAAATTACAACTTAGATTAAGGTTAGTAGTGCGATAAGTCACTTCCGAAGAGGGGGGCTAGACGCACAATCAGTTTGGCGTCGTGCCTGATCACGCCGAGACTCATGACTTCTAAGATAAACCATTATAAGAACAAATTAATAGGAGCCTAGTGTGGAGAAAATCTGGCTTAAGCGTTATCCGAAGGGTTGTCCAGAAACCATAGACCCCGCTCATTACGACTCTTTACTGACACTATTTGAAAAAAGTTTTAATGATTTTGCCCACCTACCCGCATTTAAAAACATGGGTGTGGCGCTTAGCTATCAGCAGCTTGACGAAGCGACCAAGAAGGTTGCCTCATACATTAATAACGACCTAGGTCTTAAACCCGGCTCTAAAGTCGCGGTGATGATGCCCAACCTGCTGCAAACACCTGTGAGTATTCTTGGCGTATTACGCGCCGGCTGTGTAGTGGTCAACGTTAACCCGCTTTATACTGCGCGCGAGCTTGAGCATCAGTTGAATGACTCAGAGGCGGACGCCATTTTCATTCTTGCCAACTTTGCCCATACCCTGGAAAAAGCCATTGCGCATACTCAGGTTAAGCATGTGATCGTCACCGAAGTGGGTGATATGGTCGGCGGTCTGAAAAAGCATCTGATTAACTTTGTGGTCAAATATATCAAGAAGATGGTGCCGGCTTATCAGCTCAAAAACACCATTGCTTTCACCGAGGTGATGAAAAACGGCAATGCGGCTACTTATCAACGCCCGCATGTGACCTTGGATGACCTGGCTTTTTTGCAATACACGGGTGGTACAACCGGTGTGTCAAAAGGGGCGATGCTGACCCATGGCAACATGGTGGGCAACCTGGAGCAGGTATCCGGCTGTTTGGATAATATTTTAGAGCGCGGTAAAGAAATCGTGGTTACCGCCTTGCCGCTGTATCACATCTTTGCGCTAACGGCGAACTGCCTGACCTTTATGAAGTACGGTGGTATGAACCTGTTGATCACCAACCCGCGTGATATGAAGGGCTTTGTAAAGGAGCTGAAAAGCAACAAGTTTACCGTGGTGACCGGGGTAAATACCCTGTTCAATGGTCTGCTTAACACAGATGGTTTTGCCGATATCGATTTCTCAAGCCTAAAAATGTCCTTAGGTGGCGGTATGGCGGTGCAACGCCCGGTGGCAGAGCGCTGGCAGAAAGTGACAGGCACCCGCCTGGTGGAAGGCTATGGGTTAACCGAATGTTCGCCTTTAGTGACCGTCAGTCCTTACGACCTTGAAGCCTACAATGGCTCAATCGGCCTGCCTGCTCCTAGCACCGACATTAAATTGATGCTGGATAATGGCGAAGAAGCGCCTAAGGGCGAGCCCGGTGAACTCTGGGTGAAAGGCCCGCAGGTAATGAAGGGCTATTATAATCGTCCCGATGCCACCGCCGAGTGTTTAAAGGATGGTTGGTTTGCCACCGGTGATATCGCTACTTACGATGACGAAGGCTTCTTCTATATCGTTGACCGTAAAAAAGATATGATCCTGGTTTCTGGTTTTAACGTCTTCCCGAATGAAATTGAAGAAGTTATCGCCGATCACGAAGGCGTGCTGGAAGTGGCCGCAGTGGGCGTGCCCCACGAGGTCAGCGGTGAACAAGTTAAAGTATTTGTCGTTAAAAAAGATCCGTCTTTAACGGAAAAAGATATAATAAAGCATTGTCGTGATAACCTGACTAATTATAAGGTACCCAAGTTGGTTGAATTCCGTGATGAATTGCCAAAGACCAACGTCGGGAAAATACTGCGACGCGCATTAAAAGACGAACAAAAATAGCGATGAACAAACCGGCAAATAGCCGGTTTGTTTTTTAAGGAGTACAGGTGGAATATCAGTTAATTACTGAGCAAGGGGCGTTGGACACTTTTGTCGGCGCAATCAGCAAGGCTAAGGTGCTCGCCGTAGACACCGAGTTTATGCGCAGGCGTACACTGTACCCAGAAATAGCACTTTTACAGGTGTTTGACGGTCAGCATCTGGCGTTGATCGACCCCCTGGCGGAGCTAGACCTCAGTGCCTTGTGGGCATTATTACAAAAGCCCGAGGTGTTAAAGGTCTTGCACTCGCCTTCGGAAGATATCGAAGTATTCCAAAACTTTGCCGGCTTTGTGCCCACCCCCTTATTCGATACCCAATTTGCCCTGCAGCTTTTAGGCTCAGGCAACTGCATGGGTTTTGCCGCCATGGTCAATGCGCGTCTGGGGATTGAAATTGATAAAAGCGAGTCGCGCACCAACTGGCTGCAAAGGCCGTTGCGCGAAAGCCAACTGACTTATGCCGCCGCCGATGTTGCCCACTTGCTCCCTTGTTTCGAGCAAATAGTTGAAGAGATCAATGCCAAGGGCTGGTTCGATATTGTTATTGCCGAGTCTCAACTTATTTCGCAAAAGCGCGCCTTTTCTACCCCTGATGATCTTTTGTACCGCGACGTGAAGGGTGCCTGGCAATTATCGCCAAGGGATTTGGCGGCACTGCGTGAGCTGGCCATGTGGCGACGAGAAAAAGCCCAGCGTAAGAACCTGGCGCTGAATTTTATCGTCAAAGAAGCAAACATGGTGGAAATTGCCAAACGTCGTCCCAGCTCTTTGAACAGCATGCGCAATATTCCAGGCGTGGATGCCATGGAAGTGAATCGCTCGGGCCGGGAAATGCTGGCCTGTATTGAGCGCGCCAAGGAACTTAGCGACGAGCAACTACCGCCGCGGGTGATGCGTTTGATGGACTATCGGGGCTATAAGCAGGCGGCCAAGGAGATTAAGCAAAAGATCACCGCGGTGAGTAAAGCCACTCAGATTCCCGCCGATGTCTTTGCCAGTAAAAAGCAAATCAACCAGCTTATTAGCTGGAATTGGAAGCTGACGGACGATGAGCGTCAAATTTTAATGGCGCCGGATATCTTGCAGCCTTGGCGTAGTGAATACTTAAGTGAAGCATTGGAAAAATGGATACCTGGAGCACAAAAGTAGGGAAACAGAACAGATGAAGTATCAGGGAAAGATTGAACAATGGAATGACGATAAAGGCTTTGGTTTTGTGCAGCCTAATGGCGGCGGCGAGCGCTTATTTGTACATATCAAGGCCTTTAAAAAACGTAACCGACGACCGCAAAATGGCGATTTAATCGTCTACCAAGGCGCCCGTGACAAGCAAGGACGGGGGCAAGCGGTGGATATCAGTTTTGCTTCGGATCATAAACGTCAGGCAACAAAGCAGCCCGGACAAGCGAGGACAATTGGCACTATCACAGTAACGATAGGCTGTTTGTTTATTGCTGTCGCAATCGTGCTGGGCAAGTTACCCCTGTGGTTTATCCTGCTTTACCTGGTTCTGAGCCTAGTTGCCTTTATCGCTTATGGTCGTGATAAAGCCAAGGCCAAGAACAATCAATGGCGCACACCGGAAAGTACCTTGCATCTATTTGCCTTACTTGGCGGTTGGCCCGGTGCTTTTATGGCACAAAACAAATTCAGGCATAAGTCTAAAAAAGGCTCGTTTTTGTTTGGCTATTGGTTTTGTGTGCTGGTGAATCTTGCCGCCGTGGCTTGGTTATGCGGCAGTGAGGGACAGCTCTGGCTAAGCAAGCTTAACGCTCTGTAGAGCGATGTTTTTCATCGGCAATAGGTGCATTTTTTGTCGGGATAAAATCCCGACCTACAACAGCCCTAGCGGCAAAAGGGTTACAACATTGCTTAACCTGTAGGTCGGTGCTTTGCGCCGACATGCTAACAAGTGGGCATCTTTTTCGGGATAAAATCCCGACCTACAAGCTATTTAGAAGTGATATGAGTAGCTCATTACTATGCTTTCTGAGCCCGGGTTAGTCTCACCAAATCCAGCATTGGAAATATGGCCTACTTCTGCGCGAACTCTGTGCTCTTGGGTGATTTTATACTTGGTGAATAAATAACTATAAAACTCTAGGTCATAGCCGAGCGAGTCCAGATTATGGGCGTACCCCACATGGCTGGCAACGCCCCAGCTCCAATCATCATTGATTTTAAAGGCCTTAGCGGCGCCTATACCGTAATACTTTTGATCATGCTCGGCCAAGATAACCAGTACTCGGGGCTGCAGATCCCATAAACCCTGCAAGGGCCTGTGTTCATAATCTGCATGTACAGCAAATATGTCGAATTGATCAAAAACTGCCCAGCTGGCAATGCCTATGCTCACCGAGGAGGTATCATCATCGGCGAACGCTGGTAAGGTAACTAAAGCGAGTAAAGCAACACTAGGGATAGTTCGTTTCATCAAAGCGGTATCCGTAAATTTATTAGGTTTTAGCCAAATGTCCTTTTTCCATGCGTTTACTATCGGCTAATACCGCACTAGCCAGATTGGTCCTTTAATTTAGTGTTGTCGCTATTGGGCAACTTGTCCAGCGTTGAAAGACAAGATGGGCCTCATCGGTTTAAAGCTCTGTGTTGATTAATTACTCGACTAGGTGAATTCTAGTCTGTATGTTTAAACGTCAAAAATAATAAAGAGCAGGGGTATCAGATGATTAGATTATTGTTAGTAAGCATTTTGCTGTTTGTGGCAGCTAAAAGCTGGGCCTTGGATGTCACCACATTGACGCCAATAGAAAAGCTCACTGTCGCCTATGCGGGTTTTAAAGAGCCGATGCAGTTTAATGTTACCTTACCGGCCAGTTATGCAAGTGAGCCGGATAAGCGCTACCTGGTGTTGTTTGACCCGCATCCTCGTAGCCAGCCTCATCTCAGTGGCATACAGGATTGGCTGAGCCATAATGGGCAGTGGCCCTGGCTGGAAACCATAGTGGTAACTCCTGCGACCTACCACAAGGAATATGCCGCTTTATTTGAAAAAACAGCTGACGACCCGGATGATCATGAGCTACTGACGTTTTTCGAATCTCACTTATTGGCTCAGGTAGACAAAAACTATCGCACTCATGACTTTAGGATTTTTAGTGGCTTTATGGGCAATGGTGCATTTGGCCTCTATGTGTTGCTTAATCGCCCGCAGTTGTTCGACGCTTATATTATTGCGACACCCTCTTTAGCGGATGACTTTTTGGCGGTAAGCTCAAGCGCGAAAACCCAACTGCCTAAGCTTAAAGATAAAATGCGCTTTGTGTATTTGGCCATAGGCGAGCATACCTATGAACAGGCGCACAGAGAAAACACTCAGGCATTTGCTCAAGCGCTTACTGACTATGCGCCGAGCGAGCTTCAATGGCATGCCAATCTAGACGATAAGCGCCATTATATGAGCCGCCCGATTGTGACTCTTGTCGAAGCTATAGAGCTGTTATTTGCCGATTACCATACTCCGCTGGCGCCAGACTCGGTCATTTCACAGCAGGGCGTTGACGCCATTATTGCTTATTATCAAGACTTGTCTAAACGCAAATATGGCTTTGATGTTTCGGCGCAAAGCTCGTTGAAAGCATTGGCCAAATCTAAGCTTGAGAATGACGCGCCCGAAGCGCTGGCCATTTATCATAAGGTAATTGATCTGTATCCGGACTCCGCCTATGCCTATGCGGACTTGGCCTCAGCCTACGAAAGCCTTGGGCAAATTAACAAGGCCATAGCACTGCAAACAACGGCGGTCGAGAAATCCAAGAACATGGTGCTGTGGCATCAGAATAATTTGCAAAAGCGCCTTGCGGCATATAAGTCGCAATTAGCGGCCGAGGACGCGGAATAAGCCAAAGCCGCCACAGTCGGGCAATAAAAAAGGAAGCACTTTGGCTTCCTTTTTTTGCACCCGAAACGATTATCTGTCTTCGTCGGGTAGGGTAACGTTTAGCTCTAATACGGCTAAATCGTCTTCATTTTGCTCCAGCTGTACCTGTACGGCATCGGCGTCTATGGCCACGTACTTGCGGATCACATCAAGAATATCTTGTTTTAGTAGTGGCAAGTAATCCGGTGTACCGCGCTGCGAACGTTCATGGGCGACTATGATCTGTAGTCGCTCCTTCGCCATCGAGGCGCTGGTTTTCTTTTGCGAACGAAAATAATCGAGTAAAGACACATTATCCTCCAAAAATCCGTTTGAACAGGCCGCGTTTTTCTACATCCAAAAAGCGGAACTCAACTTGTTCGCCAAGCAAGCGGTTAATGGCATCAAGATAAGCTTGGCCGGCATCAGACTCGTTATCCAGTACCACAGGCTGACCCTGGTTTGATGCATTAAGTACCGCCTGTGACTCGGGAATAACACCGAGCAGGTCGATGGCAAGAATATCGTTAACGTCTTCTACCGACAGCATTTCACCGCGCTGCACACGCTCTGGATTGTAGCGGGTCAGTAGCAGGTGCTCTTTAACCGGCTCCAGGCCTTCTTCGGCGCGGCGTGACTTGCTTTGCAAGATACCAAGGATGCGGTCTGAGTCACGTACCGAAGAAACTTCCGGGTTGGTGGTAACTATGGCTTCATCGGCGAAGTAAAGGGCCATCATGGCACCGGCTTCGATACCCGCTGGCGAGTCACACACGATAAAATCGAAATCGTTCTTTAAGTCGTTGAGAACCTTTTCAACGCCTTCTTTGGTTAGTGCATCTTTATCACGGGTCTGCGACGCCGGTAATATATACAGCTTATCGACACGCTTGTCCTTGATCAGTGCCTGGTTAAGATTGGCTTCGCCATTGATAACGTTGACAAAGTCATAAACCACTCGACGCTCACAGCCCATGATCAGATCCAGGTTACGCAGGCCGATATCGAAATCGATAATCGCGGTTTTAAAGCCCTTAAGGGCTAGGCCAGTACCAATTGCAGCGCTAGAGGTTGTTTTGCCTACGCCGCCTTTACCAGAAGTAACGACAATAATTTTTGCCATGAGTTTTATCCTTTAACCAAAGCTGATATATGAAGTGAGTCTTGGCGTTGGCGAATGCAGGCGGCTTGCCCCCATAGTTCACCTTGCAGTGAATCACTGATCCAATAACTGCCATTGACGGAAACCAGTTCGGCCTCGAGCTTTTGACAGAATATTGTGGCGTTTTTATCACCCTGCGCGCCGGCTATGGCACGACCACGCAAGGTGCCGTAAATATGAATATGACCATCGGCGATGACTTCGGCGCCGTGGCTTACCGCACCAAGGACGATAAGATCCCGACCCTTGGCATAGACCTGTTGCCCGGAGCGTACTGTGCCTTCAACCACCATGGTTGGCTCCGGCGCTGCTGGCGCTGCAACTGCGGGCGAAACCGTGGCTTTGGCTGGCGCCTTGGCCGCTTGGTTGTCTTTGGCGTAATTAAGCACAGAAAAACCAGCCGCTTTGGCCTGCTGATGTTGCTCATCTGTACCGCTGCACACGCCTACGGGATTAAAGGCTAAACGTTGTAACAGGGCGTGCAGTTGAGAAAAGTCGAGCTCGGCGCCATCAAGCGCTTCAAGATTAACAACAATAGGGGCACCGGCGAAGAATTTTGGTGCTTGGGAAATTTTGGCATCAAGCTGCTCGCTCAATGCAACCAAATCAGCTGTTAACAGACGTAACACCGATAGCGTGAAGAGGTTCCCTTTTAATTCGAATAATTGTTCCGACATAAGCGCTCATACTTGTGTGGCCTGTTATTAATTATCACCAAGAAAAGTCGGTACAAACTTGCTATGAGGCTGACTTTGATTAGGCCTTGGTGTTGAGCATTGGCCACTAAACTTACCACATGATTTAGCTCTCATGGTATAGTGTCAAGGTGTGTTTCGCAACAACTTAAAGGCCCTAACCATGCTGTGCGCAGTATATAAGAGTAAGAAAAAACCAGATACCTACCTTTATTTGCCAAAACGAGATGATTTTTCTGCTGTTCCACAGCCGCTTATGGACATGTTCGGTAAGCCGCAATTTGTGATTTTGCTGAATCTGGCCACAAAAACACAGCTAGCCTTGGCGGATATTGCTAAGGTTAAGGATGAATTAAGTGAGAAGGGGTTTTATTTACAGCTACCCCCGCCAACCGAAAACATGTTGGACGAACTAAGAAAACAAAATGGAGTAGAGAGTGATTAAAAAAATCAGCAAGTATTTAGCCAGCGCCTTTAAACCCGCAACCTTGTCCGGCTTAAGCCTGGCGGTGGCGGCGACGCTATCTTATCCCACTCTGGCAAACTCGCAGATAAAAAGTGTTGAAGAGCAACAAGCTGCCTTCGATGCTTATGTTACTAAGTTAAAAGGTGAAGCCCTGGAGAAGGGTTACAGCCAGGAGCTGCTTGATACCGCCTTTGCCACCATCAAGTTTAAGCCCAAGGTGATCAGCGCCGATAAAAACCAGCCCGAGGTGAAGGAAACCTTAGAGACTTACTTACCTAAGCGTGTACCTCAGTGGAAAATCGACCGAGCCCGCGAGCTCTATAAAAAGCACCAGGATACCTTGGAAAAGATAGCCGCAGAATACGGTGTACAAGCGCGCTTTATCGTTGCCTTATGGGGTCTTGAGAGTAACTTCGGTCGCATTCAGGGTGGCCATCCGGTGATTTCCAGCCTGGTTACCTTAGCCTTTGATGGCCGTCGAGAAGCCCTGTATAAGAGCCAGTTATGGGCGGCACTCGATATCCTTAAAGAAGGGCATATCGACCTGGAACACTTTAAGGGCTCCTGGGCCGGTGCCATGGGGCAGACCCAGTTTATGCCAACCTCCTTTAATGCCTACGCGGTGGATTATAACGGCGATGGCCGCAAGGATATCTGGACTACCGAAGAAGATGCCTT
Organism: Pseudoalteromonas sp. T1lg76; assembly: GCF_002964725.1. NCBI lineage: Bacteria > Pseudomonadati > Pseudomonadota > Gammaproteobacteria > Alteromonadales > Pseudoalteromonadaceae > Pseudoalteromonas > Pseudoalteromonas sp. T1lg76. Next base: position 21,536 of record NZ_PQCE01000020.1, on the reverse strand, counting down.
TGCCTCTATCGCTAATTACTTGAAGAGCGTTGGCTGGAATGACGAGCTGACCTGGGGTCGCCAAGTAAAGTTGCCGGCGAATTTCGATACCCAAGCCGTGTTGCAGCGCGGTACTCGCACTCATAAACAATGGCTGCAGCACTGGTCCGACTCGGAGCGCTCTCTAAGTCAGTGGCAAGAGTTAGGTCTAAGACGCATGGATGGTAAGGATTTACCACAGCGTGATATCACCGCTGCTCTGGTCATGCCCGACGATATCAATGGTCGCATGTATCTGGCCTATGACAATTACAAGGCACTGATGAACTGGAATCGTTCATATTATTTCGCCACCAGCGTCGGTTATTTATCGGATCGTATCGGCTATCCGGCCATTAACTAAGGCTGTCGACTTTGTTATACTACGCCCCGATTAATTGGGGCGTTTTTTATGGTAGATGATAAATTTTGGCAGACTAAAACCTTGGCGCAAATGAGCGACAAGGAATGGGAAGCCATTTGTGATGGTTGTGGCAAGTGTTGTCTGAACACCTTTATCGACAGTGAGGATGAAGATGACTTTAGCCCCACGGATCAATTGCGTCCCGGCGAAGAGCTGATCTTCACCAATATCGTTTGCCAGTATCTGGATAATAAAACCTGTAGCTGTACGCAGTACGAGCAGCGTCAAACCTTAGTGCCTTCATGCGTTAAGCTGACCAAGGACAATATTGCCGACATCTTCTTTATGCCTAAAAGCTGTAGCTACCGTCGCCTACAAGAGGGACGGGGGCTTGCCAGTTGGCACCCGCTGTTAAACAAGGGCAAAAAGTCAAAAATGCATGCGGCGGGGATAAGCGTGCGCAATAAAACGGTTAAAGACTCGGATGTGCCTTTGGAAGAATTTGAAGATCATATCGCCGATTGGCCCACCTATGATTGCGATTAAGGCACAGAGTTAAAAGCCTTTTGCTAAAGAAAAGCGGCCTGCTGGAGCAGGCCTTCACTTCCGAGACATGCTAACCTACTTCATAATGACTTCACGCATGCGATATTGACCGGTCAGCGATCTGATTTTGGGGTATTCTTTGGAAATTTTGCGAGAGTTCTCTTGGTTTTCCTCGCCCCATTTCTTCATAAAAGCCTGATACTTTTCCTTGTTTGGTTCAAGGTCGGCGGCATTTTCAAACCACACCACCAACACTAAATTGAAATCGCCACTGATGGGTAAATCACTGGCATAAATTTTCCAATCTTTAATGTATCCAAGCTCTTTTTGCATTTTTACTGCTTTGACCCAGGTGTCACGCAGCCCTTCTAAGTAAACATCACCCATATTGGGATCCACTTTGACTGTGGTGACCTCAAGAATCGATGTGCCCAGGTCGTAATCTTTATAGACTTCGAGCTCAGCCTGCACATTGCTGGCGGCAAAGGTAAGCATGGCGCTTAATAATAAGGCATATCTGTTCATCTTATGTCTCCTGTTGCGTTTTTTGCATCGGTGCAAAGAAACGCTTTCAAGTATAGGTGGCATAGCTGTAATTGCTTGTTTTTTAGCCTGCAGCAAATTTGCGCTCGGCTAGGCTTTAGGTTAATACAGGATGCAAGTCCTGTATTTTTAAAATGGAACGTTCCAGTTATTTTTTTGTGACCTTGTTAAATTGCTGTGTAGAATCAAAATCAACAAGTAGACGGAGAATGATTCGTGAGTGAGATAAACAACAATCAGGCTTACGTTGCAACGGCAGAAAAAAACAGCAATTACACCTTGCCTCTTGCAGCCATGACCACCCTGTTTTTCCTATGGGGTTTTATTACGGTTTTAAATGACCTTCTTATTCCGCGCCTAAAAGCTGTGTTCGATCTCAGCTATACGGAAGCCATGCTGATCCAGTTTTGCTTCTTTGGTGCCTATTTTATTATGTCTTTGCCTGCAGGTTATCTGGTAAAGCGTTTTGGCTATAAAAATGGCGTGGTCAGCGGCTTGATAATTGCTTCAACCGGCTGCTTGCTGTTTTACCCTGCGGTGGCGGTACATGAGTACTGGTTGTTCTTAGGCGCCTTGTTTGTGTTGGCCTCGGGTGTAACCATTTTACAGGTTTCTGCGAATCCTTATGTTGCCGCCTTAGGTCCGGCGAAAACCGCACCCAGCCGCTTAAATCTGGCACAGGCCTTGAACTCGCTTGGCACCACGGTCGGCCCTATCGTTGGTAAGTTTTTACTCTTTGGCGGCAGTGCCGCACTGGCTGCTGAAGCCGCCACAGCCGACAGTGTTAAGGTGCCTTACCTTATGCTGGCCGCTGCATTGTTAACTATTGCTGTGGTGTTTGCGGTGCTTAAGTTACCTAGTATCGAATCACACAGCGAAGAGCATGACTGCAAAGCCAAGGATCATTCATTGACCGAGGCGCCACACCTGGTATTCGGTGTACTGGCCATTTTTTGTTATGTCGGTGGTGAGGTAGCCATTGGCAGCTTCCTGGTGAACTATTTTGGTGAAGCCCATATTGCCGGATTGGAAGAGCATGATGCGGCGCACCTGTTAGCCTATTACTGGGGCGGTGCCATGGTCGGGCGCTTTATCGGCTCGGCGGTATTGCAAAAAGTGGCCGCCAATAAGGCGCTGCTATTCAACGCCTGCGCCACCATTTTGTTATTGGTGATCAGTATTAACAGTAGCGGCAAATTGGCCATGTGGTCTGTGCTGGCCATTGGTTTGTTTAACTCAATTATGTTCCCGACCATCTTTACCCTGGCTATCGACTCACTGAGCTCGTTAACCAGCCGTGGCTCAGGCTGGCTGTGCCTGGCCATAGTCGGCGGTGCTTTGGTGCCCTTACTGCAAGGCTATATGGCCGATACCATAGGCCTGCAAACCAGCTTCTACGTGCCTCTGGTCTGTTATGTATTTATTGCCTGGTACGCCATGAGCCTGCCGAAGCTGCTAGGACAGTGGCGCGCCAAGATAGCTAGTTGATTTTGAGCCCAGCGTATGTGCTTAAAAAGCCGACAAGCGTTTAACCTTGTCGGCTTTTTTGTACCCGGTTGTGAATACGTATTCATAGGTTGATAGTGCCACAATTAAATGGAACGTTCCATTTATGCGAAAGCGGGGAGCTAATAAGTGCACACGAAAATGCCGGTACAAAATGTACCGGCATTTTACTGAGTATGACGCGTTTGCGGTCTTCTTGTACTCGGAGCGTTGCTTGGTAATGACGTGTCTTATGGCATGATGCGAGCACAAACCACATAAGTGGTGAGGGTGCGTGAGCCTGCTGAGTCGAAATAGCCAATCACTCGCCAGTTGGTGTCAGATGTTGGGAAGGACGCACGAACGTTACCTACACCAAGAGAGCCATTGACCGAGTGGCCACCGCCTACGGCACGATAGCCGCTAAGGCAACTTCTGTTGTTAGTGACAGTTTTGGTAAGGAAAATACTGCTATCAACGTCCACCGTACCGCTGCTCCTATAGGTCTCGAAGGTCGCATTGGCGTCATCCGCTTCACAGGTCACGTTGCCATTGGCATCTATTTCACGAATCGATGAACCCGCTGCGCAGATACCCGTTACCCGAGCTTGTTTTGTTTGTAACTCGGCGTTGACTTGGGCTAACTGTTGCTCAAGGGCGTCAGCACGTTGTTGCAGTACCGCAATATCGGCGTCGTTTGCATCAATGCGGGCATTGATAGTGACTAACTCTCCTTGGATGGCGGTGATCAGTGCCTGCATGGCCGCATCCGCTAAAACCAAGGCGGCGATATCATTTTCATTTTGCGCTACGCGAATTTCTAATGCCGTCAGATCGGTTCTTAAGGCATCAATCAACTGTCCCTGCAAATCTTGAATCACCGTCAAGGTGGCAATATCGTTTTCATTGGTGGTAACGCGTACCTCCAAGGCGGCAATGCTTGATTCTAAAAAGGCGATCTTTATATTCTGTTCGATTTGCTCTTGCTCAATGAGATTCAGGCGGTTGTTAATAAGGGCTATGGCATCGCCTAATTCCATTTCAAGAATATCGATGCGCTCGTTGATGGTTTGAAAGGGTTGGCCATTGGAACTGCCTTGCTCACCCTCTCCAGGAGTTGCGTAGACAGAAGTTCCCATAGCTAAACAGAGGGCAGCACTCACCATAGTTAATTTATTCATTGCATATCCTTTAGGAATTGGTTTCTTTAACAACGAACAAAGGCGCAACAACGAAAATGCTGCTCATAAAGAAATACGTCGATTATGTGTATACGTCTTTAAATGATTCAGCTCTAGGCCTGAGCTAAGCCTCAGAGAATATAGTGGCAAGGAGAGCAGGGTGCAAATCACTGTCACGATACTAAATTATAAAATAACTAGTTATCCCCTATAATTCATATGCTTGTAAAATAATGATATAAATTTGATCGTGATAATAAAGGGAAAAGGTGATGAATATTAATCCGGTGCCATTATTTGGCGGTCTTATCTTTGCTACCGTTGGTGCGTATATCCTCTTCGACTACTACCGTTTTAATAAAAGTGCGCTTAAAACACAGGGCAAAATAATTGCCTATGATGAGTATCTCAGCAAGAACTCGGATGGACACAAACGCATGCAATATCGGCCGCATTTTGAGTATTCAGTCAATGGCCAGCGTTTTGTGGTTATCTCAAAAGCGTCATTTAACAGCAAAGTGATCCCCGTGGGGCATATGGCCGAGGTGTTATACCTACGGGGGGATGAAGCCAATGGCCGCCTGGCCAAGGGCCATGGCTACCTGCTAGGCCTTATCTTTGTTGGCCTTTCGGCTCCTGCCTTATACTTTGGACTCGGTGGCTAAGCACAGCCGCCTCAGTAAAGCGCCTAAATCTACTTCCGCCGCTCAGTGCCTGACGGCGCCAGAAGTTGTCCCCCATACGGAAATAGCGCACCCGTCCTGCCATTATAAATTCGTATAAGACATTTGTATGACATTTGTAACTAAAGTGTATTATTTGCGCAACACGGCTGTCACTTTTGTTCTCTAGACTTTCGCCCATCTTACATTCGTGCCGGAAATCCGGTACAGCATTAAGCTCAAAATAAGGTGTATGCGATGAAAGGCGTTAAACCCCTGATATTGGCTTCACTGGTGGCTGCGAGCAGCTCACAGGTAATGGCCAATGAACTTCAGACAGTTAAACAAAAAAGTGGTGAGATCAACCAAATAGCCACGCAATCTCAAACAAAAATAGACACGATTGCCGACAACATGCAAACCCGTTTGCAAAAGTTCAAGGCACTCAATAAAGAGATCGATGGCCTTAGCGTGTACAACGCTCAGCTAACCAAGCAAGTGGCCAATCAGGTCGAAGAAATGGCCAATATCAATGCCTCTATGGATCAGGTATCGGTGATTGAGCGTCAAATCACGCCGCTGATGCTGCGCATGATCGAAGGCCTTGAGCAGTTTGTTGCTCTGGATGTGCCTTTCCTTACACAAGAACGTAGTGAGCGCATTGCCAAGTTGAGCGAAATGATGGATCGCGCCGATGTCACATCGAGCGAAAAATTCCGTCGTGTCCTGGAAGCCTACCAGGTGGAAGTGGACTATGGCCGTACCATTGAAGCCTACACCAGTTTATTGGATGTCAATGGCACCGAGCGTGAAGTGGACTTCCTACGCATCGGTCGTCTTGAGCTTATTTACCTTACCCGCGATGGCAAGCAAGCCGGTGCCTGGGACAAAGAGCAAAAAGCCTTTGTTAACCTGCCGGACTCAAGCATTAGCCAAATCAGCAAAGGCTTACGCATTGCTCGTAAGCAGTTAGCCCCAGACATGTTAACCCTGCCTGTTCAAGCTGCGGAATAAGAAGGTATTGACGATGAAATTAGTGAAAAAATTTACCCAAAGCGCCGCATTAGTGGCCACTATGGCAATGTCGCACGCGGCGATGGCCAATGACGCCATGGACCTGGACGCATTATTAAAGACCCTACAGCAGGGCAAGATTGCTCAGTCTCAAGAAAACGAGGAGCGTGAAAAGGCCTTCCTGGCCCGTCAAAGCGAGCAACTACAAATGTTGCGCAGCGCCGAGCAAACACGTAACGCCAAACTACAAGAGTCTGAGCGTTTAGAAACCGCGTTTGAAGACAATGAAGTAAAACTGGCGCAGCTAAGCGACACCCTGCAAAACCGCATGGGTACGCTTAAAGAGTTATTTGGTGTGCTGCAACAGGTAGCCGGTGACAGCTCGAACAAGTTTGCCACATCTGTGGTTTCGGCAGAGCTGCAAGGTCGTGATGTGTTTATGGACGAGCTGGCGCAGCAAATGGGCTCAACCTCCAAGCTTGCTTCTATCGAAGACATCGAGCAGGTGTGGTTCGAACTACAGCGCGAAATGACAGAGCAGGGCAAGGTATCACGCTTTAACACCGAAGTGATCGTCGCCGGTGGCGCCAAAGAGAACAAAGAAGTATTGCGTGTCGGTGCCTTTAACCTGGTTGCCGATGGCAAATACCTTGAATACAACAATGTAACCAATACCTTGTCTGAGCTAACGCGTCAGCCGGTTGCCCGTTACACCTCAAGTGCCGCCGAGCTACAACAGTCAAAAGACGGTTTTGTGCAGTTCGCCCTGGACCCAACCGGTGGTTCTATCCTGGGCCTATTGGTACAAGCCCCTGATACCGAAGAGCGTGTACACCAAGGTGGCACGGTAGGTTATGTGATCCTTGCGGTAGGTGCCTTGGCACTGATCATCGCCCTTGAGCGCTTTATCTCGCTTATGCTTATCGGTGGCAAAATCCGTCGCCAGCTTAAAGACAGCGTAGCGCGTGATGACAACCCGCTTGGTCGCGTGATGAAGGTTAAAGATCAATATCCCGATGTTGCCCACGACACATTAGAGCTGAAGCTATCGGAAGCCATTTTGCGTGAAATGCCGAAGATCACCCGTAACCTGACGCTTATCAAGATCATCTCTGTGGTAGCCCCACTGCTGGGTCTACTGGGTACGGTAACCGGTATGATCAACACCTTCCAGGCCATCACCTTGTTTGGTACCGGTGACCCTAAACTTATGGCCGGCGGTATCTCGCAAGCCCTGGTAACTACGGTATTGGGTCTGGTTGTGGCCATCCCAACGGTATTCCTATACACGCTACTGAATACGCGCTCTAAGAACCTGCTGTTGATTCTACAAGAGCAAAGTGCCGGCCTGATTGCTGAGCGCAGCGAAAAAGGAGCGTAAATCATGGTGCTATTGATTGATTGGATCAATGCAATTCGTGATTTTCTCGACACAGGTGGCCAGGTTCTCCTGGTCATCGGCATCCTCATCTTCGCCATGTGGTTGCTAATACTTGAGCGCTTTATGTACTTCTTCGGTGGTTATGTGAAGTACAAAAAATCGGTGCGGTCCGATTGGTACAACCGTCCGGAGCGCAATAGCTGGAATGCCGAGCAAATTCGCCAAGCGATGATCTCAAGAGCAGGGATGAAACTAAACACAAACCTGGCTTTGATCAACGTGATGGTGGCCTTGTGTCCACTGCTTGGTTTGTTAGGTACGGTTACCGGCATGATCGAGGTATTCGATGTCATGGCGGTTACCGGCACCGGCAGTGCTCGCTCCATGGCCTCGGGGGTGTCCAAAGCGACCATCCCTACCATGGCCGGCATGGTTGGCGCGCTATCCGGGGTATTTGCCTCGACCTTTTTACAGCGCCGCGCCAAACGAGAAGTCGAATTGTTAGAAGACAAGATGGTCCTGGACCACTAAGTTGCGATGATTATCTGCCTGCGCTTTGGCGCAGGCAAGGAGAGTAAAATGAGAGCCCCATTAGGTAAAATTTTTCAAGAAGACGAAGCCGAAGAAATTAACATGACACCCATGCTCGACGTGGTCTTCATCATGCTTATCTTCTTTATCGTTACCGCCTCCTTCGTTAAAGAAGCGGGTATCGATGTAAACCGCCCTGAAGCCGCCACCGCGGTGAAGAAGGAACGTGCCAGCATCTTGGTGGCCATTTCCGATGAAGGCGAGATTTGGATCAACAAGCGTCAGGTAGACGTACGTGCGGTGCAGGCCAATATCGAGCGCCTAAAAGCGGAAAACCCACAGGGCAGTGTAGTGATCCAGGCCGATAAAAAGGCCACCACGGACACCCTGATCAAGGTAATGGACGCCGCCCGCGCCGCCGGTGTGTTTGATGTATCCATCGCCGCGCAAGAAGCCTAAGGAGCGATAGATGCGTTATTTAATCGCTTTAATTATCGCCGCAGTCGTGACCTTTATGCTGTTTTTGGGCATGCAGGCGCTGATCAACGGCGGTGAAGGTGCGATGACCGAACCGGCCAAAGGCAATGTGCTTGATTTCGTGCGCTTGAAGCAAGAAGAAACGGTGGAGAAAAAAGAGCGCAAGCCGCAAAAGCCACCGACACCCAAAGAGCCACCACCGCCGTTGGAGTCACCGCAAACACAAAGTAGCGACGCCAATGCCAGCAATGCCAACTTCGACTTTAGCGCCGATATCAGCGCCGATGTCGACCTAGGTAATGGTTTGGCACTGGAAAGCAGCGACGGCGAATACCTGCCTATCGTTAAGGTGTCGCCCGTGTATCCGCGTCGTGCCCTGTCGCGGGGTATTGAAGGCTATGTGATCGTTGAATTCACCGTAACCAAGCAGGGCACGGTGCGCGACCCCAAGGTACTTAAGGCCGAGCCCGAGTCAATCTTTGACCGTGCCGCCATGGATGCCGCGCTCAAGTTTAAATATAAGCCGCGCATCGTCAATGGCGAAGCGGTGGAAGTAGGCGGTGTACAAAACCGCATCAGCTTCGAGATTAATGGTTAATAAACTGTGCCCTGCGGGGCACAGGTTGCGATTTTAGAGGTTTACTATGAACAAGTTGAACTCACTGTTTCTTTTTGCCGGCTTAACATCGGCAACCTTAGTGCTGCCGAGCATGGCCAGCATGATCCCGGGTGTGGCCCTGGCCTCTGCCCATGCCGAGCAAGGCGAGCAAAAGACCAAGCGCGTACCGGCGCTGCGCGATAAGGTGTACAGCCAACTGGCGCGGGCGCAAAAAATGGCCGATGACGGCGATGTGGCCGGCGGTCTGGCGGCATTGGATTCGGTGAAAGAGCGCTCATCAAGCATGAACGCCTATGAAAAAGCCATGATGTATAACTTCTACGGCTTTATCTATTACAACGAAAACCGTTTGCCCGACGCCATTAAGGCGTTTGAGCAGGTGGTTGCCGAAGACGCCATTCCCGAGTCGTTGCAGTTGAGCACCTTGTTCTCGTTGGCGCAGTTGTCGATGGCCAATGAAGACTACCAAGGCTCGGTTGCCTATCTGAATAGATGGGATAAGGTCAATACCAAGCCCAAGCCAGACAGCTATTATGTGCTTAAGTCACAGGCCTTCTACCAGATGAACAAGTATGATGACGCCCTGGGTGCCATCAACACGGCCATTACCCTGGCGGAAAAAGACGGCAAAACCCCGAAAGAAAACTGGCTGGTCTTGCAACGTGCCCTGTATTACTCGCTGCAGCAGCCGGAAATGGTGGTCGGCGTACTTGAAAAAATGATCGCTCTCTATAACAAGCCGGAATACTGGGTACAGCTAAGTGGTATGTACGGCGAAGTAGGGCGCGAAAAAGATCAGTTGGACACCATAGAGGCGGCGTACCAGCAGGGCTATTTAAAGACCAAGGGCGACCTTCGCAACCTGGCACAAATCTATATGTTTAACGGCTTGCCCTACAAAGCGGCCAAGGTGATGAAACAGGCCCAGGCCAAGGGCGTGGTTGAAGACAATGTCAAAAACAATGCCTTTATCGCCGAAGCCTATGTACAGGCGAAGGAAGAGCGCAAGGCCATCGGCTTCTTTGAGAAAGCCGCAGCAGCCGAGCGGTCGGGTATTTATGATCAGCGCATGGCTGAGGTGTATATCAACCTTGAGCAGTTCTCCGAGGCAGCCGATGCCGCCCGTGAAGCCCTGGATAAGGGCGGTCTGGACTTTGAGTCGAACGCCTATGTGGCCCTGGGGATGGCGCAATTTAACCTGCAAAACTTCGATGCCTCTATTTTGGCATTCGAGCAGGCTGAAAAGCACAAGCGCTCTGAGCGTTTAGCCCAACAATGGATCAAATACGTGAAAAACGAGAAGTTACACGCAGAGACATTAAAACAAGCGCTTTTATAATCTATAAATGGGTTTGATTATTTTATTTTTATTTCTTTGTTTTAGAATAAAAATAACGTTTTCTTGAAATATAATCGCAACACCAAAGCCGCCTTAGGGTGGCTTTTTTCGTTTTTACAATGACTTATAAAAATTAATAATGTAACCATTTCTTTAAATTTGTGTCACCCGAGTGTCATAAACCTTCCGTATCTTAACCATCAGCTAAATAACTGCGCTAACAATATAAAATTTTTGAACTACGGAGTTTATGATGAAACTTTCAGACTTTTTCAAAGTCAGCCTTGTGGCTTCTGCTGTAACACTTGCAGCTTGTGGTGGCGATATTGAGATCACCCCTACGGTTAACGATAACAGCACCAATACCGACAACAGTGTTAACAACTCAAATAATAACTCTGGCGGTACTGGCGAAGACGAAATTCTTTGTGCTAGCTATGAAACAGCTGCGGGTACGGTAGAAGGTACAGCTAGCGGTAATGACTGTGTATACAATGACTCATTCGCAAGCAAAACAATCTCTATCACCAGCAACATTACCTTTGAAGAGCTGCCTGAAGGTGGTGTTCACCTTTTTGCTGATGCACTACAAATCGGTGCAGATGGTGATACTTCAAATGGCTTTGAAGTTCCAGCAAACGGCCCAACAATGACAGTTAAGCCGGGTGCAACGCTTGCGTTCCAATCTGGTGAAGCCATTATCCGTATCGCTCGTGGCGCGAAAATCCAAGCCATAGGTACAGAAGAAAAACCAATCACTTTCACTTCAGCTAACGCTTTCGATCGTTTCGATAGCGCAGGTAACGGCGCACGTTACGCGGACTGGGGTGGCATCATCATCAATGGTCAGGGTATCACCGACCACTGTACCGACGCTGAGCGTGATGGCGGTACTTGTAACGTTGCTTCTGAAGGTATCACCAGCTACTACGGGGGTAACAACAATGCCGATTCAAGTGGTAGCATCAAGTGGGCGAAAATCTGGTATGCCGGTTCAGGTCCACGTGTAGGTGGTGAAGGTGATGACCTTAACTCACTAACGCTTAACGCGGTAGGCTCAGGCTCTGCGTTTGACTACATTCACATTCACCAGGGCTTCGACGATGGTGTTGAAATCTTCGGTGGTGCAACAACGCTTAAGCACATCGTAGTAACAGACACGCAAGACGATTCATTCGACTTTGACGCTGGCTGGCAGGGTGCGGCTCAGTACCTATTCGTTAAGCACGGCACAGTGACTCTAAACGATGGTACCGTGGTAAACATGGGTAACAACGGCTTTGAATCTGACGGTGTGAAAGGTTCATCTTCTGCCCAGGTTGCACCTTCTAACCCAACGATTGCTAACGTAACTGTAGTAACTACTGATGCTAGCTCGGTACGTGATGATGACCCTTCACAGGCGTTTAAGTTCGACGACCAGTTCAACGCGCGCCTATTCAATACTGTTATCGTTAAGCAAAACGCTGTTAACACCAGCTGTATCGAGTTCTCAAGCGATGGTGAAAAAGAAGCAGACAAGATCAGCTTCACCAGCTCAGTAATGGCATGTTCGTCAAACTTTGCTGACTCTGACACCTTTGTTGGTGGCCCTCTTGCAGCACAAAGCAAGGCGACTTGGTTCGAAAACGGCGGTGCTAGCCAAATCCTAACCGATGACGTAGCGCTACTTGCTGACAACGGTTTTGCGACCAACACAGCATCAACAGACGTAACTGTAACTGCGAACGACTTAAGCGAACTAGGTGCTTTCTTCGATTCAGTTGACTACATCGGCGCGGTATCTGATCAAGATACAGACTCAAGCTGGTACAAGTGGGTAGAAGCGGCTCTTACAGCGGCATCTGCAGACTAATTTAGTCACCCCTTGAACATTTAAGCGAAGGCGCCTTGGGGCTTGCATAACAAGCATCGGGCGCCTGTTTTGTATAAACTGATTAGGATGTAGAACATGGCAAAACAACATAGGCTAGATAAATTAGCTTGGGCTGTTGGCCTTGGCTTATTGGCACAATCTAGCGCCCTAGTGGCGGCAGAAGAAGTGCAGAGCGCCGACAACCAAGAACTAGAAGAAGTGGTTGCCGTTGGTACGCGTTTGCAAGGCAGTGCGGCAGCGGTGATCGAAGAGCGTAAAAACCAAGCCTTCGTTGCCGATATTCTGGGTGCCGAGCAATTATCACGCACAGGTGATAGCGATGCGGCTTCGGCCTTGCGCCGAGTAACCGGCTTGACCCTGGTTGATGGTAAATTTATTTACGTACGTGGCCTGGGTGAGCGTTACTCAAGTGCACGTTTAAACGGCGCTTATATTCCAAGCCCGGACTTAACCCGTAACGTTATTCCTTTGGATATTTTCCCGGCCAGCATTATCGAAAGTATGGCGGTACAAAAGGCGTATTCGCCGGATATGCCGGCAGCCTTTGGTGGCGGTAATATCGATATTCGTACCAAGTCGGCCCCGAGCGAGTTTACCGCAGGTATCGAACTGGGTGTTGGTTACAACACGGCCGCGGACGATGGTTACACTTATAACCGCAATGAAAATGGCGTACCACAAGCGTTAAAAGACGCGATTGTGCGCTACCATGGTGATTTCAGCATTGGCAATATTGTTGACCGCGATAACCTGGTTGACGGCGACCTTTCTCGCGCCGAGCAGGCCACGGCAATTAACAATATGTTGCTAAAGTCATTGCCCCGTGATTATGCCCTAAAAGATGAATCTCTTGACCCAGAGTACAATGTTAAAGCTCATTGGGGAGATAGCTTTGAAGAGTCATTCTTTGGCGGCAACATCGGCTTTATGCTCTCTGGTGGTTATACCAATGAGTGGGATTTCGAAGAGCGTTTTAGTTCTGTTATCGCCAAGGAAGTAAAAAGCGATTGTAGTACTAAGCTCGAAAGTGCCGACGATGTTAAAAGCTCATGCTTTGAGACCTTTAAAGACTCAAAAGTGACCATAGAGAACGAGCGTTACAATGGTACCTTCAGTCTTGGTTACACCTTGGGCACGCACAGTGTGTCGGCACAGCAGATGTACATCGTCGATAACGAAGACGAGTCTGAAATCGCTATTTCACAAAGCCCGGCGGGTAGTTCGACCTACACCATAGTCGGTGACGGCATCGCTAACCGTAATCATGAGTTTAACTACGAAGAGCGTCAGCTTAACGTGACTCAGTTTATCGGCCAGCATACCTTTATGGATTACTGGGGCATTGGCGCGGATTGGCAATACACAGAGTCAAAAGCGACTACGGACATCCCAACCAATGTCGACTTTGAATTCCGCGACCGTTATGACAGCAATGGCGCCTATACAGGCTCTGAAATTACCGGTGATGATAACCGTGTGATCATGTCCTACACCGACATGGAAGAACGCGTTAAATCATATGGCGGTAACCTCACGCTGCCGCTGAGCTTTGAGTCAATGGACGTTGAGCTTAAAGCCGGTTATGACTTCTCTGATCGTGCCCGTGTTTTCAACACCTCAAGCTTTGCCATCAACAACAGTGCCGGCGCCGGTATTGAAATCAACGATGGCTCACAAAGTCCGCTTGATAACAGTTCATACCTAAGCGATGGCTTTATCGACGATAACGCTATCCTGGTTGATTTTAACGAGCCAACAGCGCCTGATGCGGATGACTATATTGCCGCGCAGAAAATCGATGCCGGTTATGCCTCATTCGATGTGCTCTATGATCACTGGCTGCGTATCAGCGGTGGTGTACGTTACGAAGAGTTTAAGCAAAGCTCAATCGGTACTTCGAGCCTGATCTTCGATGCCGACGATCTTAATACCTATTACGATCCGGAAAAAATCGAAGCAGGTACCATTATCGAAGATGATTGGTATCCAGCACTGTCACTTACTTATATCGGCAGCGACAGCTACCAGGTGCGTGCCGGTTACGGTGAAACCGTGGTTCGCCCGGATTTCCGTGAAATCGTACCGGTCACCTATTATGACCCTTTAACGGACATACGTACCTTTGGTCGTACCGGGTTAAAGAGTAGCCCAATCAAGAACTTCGACTTACGTTACGAGTATTACGGCGAAGCCGGTAACTCGGTAAGTGTGGCGGCCTTCTATAAGGATATCGATGCGCCAATCGAAACCATCTTAAAGATTGGTGATGAAGATTATTCAGCTACCTTTGTAAACGGTGAAACCGCGGAAGTCTATGGTATCGAAGCGGAGTGGTTACAGGATCTGACCTTTGTTACCGATGGCCTATTCACCAGTGGTAACATCACCTTGAGTGATTCGGAAGCCTCGATTGATCCGGCCTTTGCGGGTACCTTGACCAATCCTACCAAGCGTATGACGGGTCACTCGGAATACGTGGTCAATATGCAGCTGAACTATGATTCACTCGATGGCATGCACAGTGCTTCCTTGGTGTACAACGTGTTTGGCGAGCGTATTCTGGCAGCCGGTGTGAATGGTCGTGATGATGCTTATGAGCAACCGTTCCACTCATTGGATTTGGTTTACACCTTCTACCCAGACTTTAATTCTAAAGTGAAGTTTAAGGTGAAGAACCTGCTAGATGAAGACGTTGAAGTAACGCAATCTGACGTTATCGTTCGTTCTAAGGACGAAGGCGTTGAGTTTAGCTTGAGTTACTCTTACGAGTTCTAACCCTTAACTCTTAAATTAAAAACCCGGAAGTTCCGGGTTTTTTTATGCCCCTAGCCTTGTCACAGGCGTAAAAAACCGCCCAATATATGAAATAAATTTAAGTTGTAGTCCTGCCACTAGAGTAAAGCGCTAAGCAGTGTTATTGTCAGCCCATACCTAGGTCTGTACTCATCTCAGAGCTTAGCTCTGGATCTAGGGGACTCACGCAATATGTTGAACTTATTTTTCAAAAGGAAAAAGTAATGAATAAAGTAGGCCTAGTCGGCTGGCGCGGTATGGTTGGCTCCGTACTGCTTGAGCGCATGCAACAAGAGCAGGACTTTGCACATATTGACGTGACCTTTTTTACCACCTCGCAAACCGGCCAGTTGGGACCGGACATTGCCGGTACCCCTAAGCCATTGCAAAGTGCCTATGATCTTGAATCGCTGGCGCAAATGGACATCATATTGACCTGTCAGGGTGGCGACTACACCCATGAAGTTTACCAAAGCCTGCGTGATAAGGGTTGGCAGGGCTATTGGATCGATGCCGCCTCGGCACTGCGTATGAGCGATGAAAGCATTATTGTGCTCGACCCGGTAAATAAGGATGTGATCGAGCAAGGCCTGGAGCAGGGCGTTAAAACCTTTGTCGGCGGTAATTGTACCGTTTCCTTAATGCTATTAGCCCTGGGCGGATTGTTTGAACGCGATTTGATCGAATGGGTCAGCCCCATGACCTATCAGGCGGCCTCCGGTGCCGGTGCCCGCAACATGAAAGAGCTGCTCGTGCAAATGGGGCAACTCCATGATGTGGTGGCCGACCAGGTGCAAGACCCAAGTGCCGCTATTCTCGATATAGATAAAAAAGTGGCGACTAAAATGCAAGACGGCTCCTTGGCCTGCGACCAGTTCGGTGTGCCGCTGGCTGGCAGCTTGATCCCCTGGATTGATGTACCCATGCCGTCGGGGCAAAGCAAGGAAGAATGGAAAGCCGAGGTTGAAGCCAATAAAATTCTAGGCTCCAGCAAACAGCCTATTCCCGTCGATGGTTTATGTGTGCGTGTCGGCATGATGCGTTGCCATGCTCAGGCGCTAACCATCAAGTTACGCGAAGATATCAGCGTCAGCGAGATTGAAGAGATCCTTGGTGCCCATAACGACTGGGTTGAGGTAATTGCTAACGACCGCGAGACATCGAGCAAGGAGCTTACGCCGGTAAATGTGGCGGGGACCCTGCGTATTCCGGTAGGCCGTATTCGCAAATTGAGCATGGGGCCAAAGTACATCAGCGCCTTTACCGTAGGCGACCAACTCTTGTGGGGCGCCGCCGAGCCGCTGCGTCGCATGTTGCGGATCATCTGCGGATAAACAATGAATCCTGAAAAGCGGCCTATGCGCCGCTTTTTTAGTGCCTTATAATGCCCGATGGCGGTGGACAATCGGCCCATTGTCGCCTAGCATAAATCTAGGTAACAGTCTGATACATAGGGATATACTCTGTTTATGACTGGTAAATTGATGCGCTTTCTCGAAGGCAAGAAGGAAAGGATGACTAAGGTGTTAAGAGCGCTGCTTTTGTCGCTGGTGGTACTGGCCACTCACACCAGTTTTGCCCATGAACTCAAGGGCGCTTTTCCGGAACATTTTCCGCCTTTTAGCATTACCGGTGAGCTCATGCAGGGCATTATTCCCGATATGCTTAAGGCCATGAACCGAACCAGCGATCACGCCTATGTTGCTACTCCCTATGCCCGCCATTCCTTAAAACTCCTCGCCGAAGGACAATTGGATTTCCTTTTTGACTCGCAAACCTGGTGTAAAGACGGTGATAACTATTACTGGAGTGAGCCTATTGCCGAGGTTAAGGATATTCTGGTGATGCGCGCCAATTCAGAGCAGGCGTTTAAGAGCCTGGATGAGCTCGTGGCATTTTCCCAAGCTCGGGAGCAGGCCCTGCTGGTAGCGGGACGCTATGAATATACCTATCCGAGCCTGGAGCCTTTGTTCGCTAAAGCCAAGTTAAGGCGAAAAAACTTTTACAGTGATTTGAATATGATTAAAGCGCTGCAGGACGCCGAGCACAGTGGTGTTGAGGCGGTGGTGATGTCGGCGCTGGTATTCGATTATTTGGCCGTCAAGCATCCCGAGCTGACAAAGGGCCTGATAAAGTCGAGCTTTGCGGTTCATATCGCGCCCTATCAGTTTCGTTTTCCCCGTAACGATAACGGTAAAATAAACATGATGTACACCAACAGGCTGCTAGGCCAGTTGCAATCCAGCGGCGCACTTGAGGAGATCATAGGTAAATACAGCACAAGCCAAATAAACCACTCGCACTAATCCTTTTGCCCTGATTTCAGCCCAAATCCCCTTGGGACGCTCTGATCTTAAAGAAAAAATCCAAATTTGTATTAAGCTTGAACTAGCTAATTTTTTATCGTGTGACTGCTCAAACTTATGGATGTTGCTCCCAAACGAACCCGTTTCACCATACGTGTCACCCTGATCACCTCCTTTGTCGTGGCCTGCGCCTTCACCGCCTTGGTGGCCATTGGTCTGCAGTTTGTATTCAGTAACAACCTGGCCAAGAGCAGCGCCCAGGAAAAGTTTCAGGGTATTGCCGCTAATAGCAGCGAGCAGGCACTGCTGCAGGAGCAAAGTGCCCTGGGCCTGGCTCGTAGTCTAAAGCATAGTTTCGGTAACCGGGAGCTCAGTGCCGTACACCTGAGTAAGCAGCAATTGTTGGCTTTTAGTAGCTTGTTGGAGGGCAATCCCAAGGTCTTTTCCTTATTTATCGGGTTTGCCAACGGCGATTATCTTGAGCTGTCGAACTTAGAGTCGGCCCGGAACTTGCGCCAGCTATGGGGCGCGGCGCCCAGTGACCGCTGGGTCTTGCTTAGCATCAGCGAACAAAGGGGCACACGCGGGGGCACACGCGGTGGCACACGCGGTGGCACACGCGAACAAACGCTTTCTTACCTCAATAGTGATCTAAGCATTCGCCACAGCGAAGTTCATGGCAGTAAGTACAACGCCAGTACCCGCCCTTGGTTTAAGCTCGCCACCAGGGATAAGGTCTATAAGATGCCGCCTTATCTGTTTAATTTTGTACGTCAGCCGGGCAGCAGCTACAGCATTAAAAGTGAGCGCGGCGATGTCTTTGGTACCAATATATTGCTGTCATCTCTGGCCGAATATATGGCCATCGAGGGGCACGGGCAGGGCGCTCAAGCCTATATGTTCGACGACAATGGCGTGCTTAGGGCACAGCGTTTGGGCAAAGAAGAGCCAATTATAGCGCCAGGCGCCACACTCTCACTGTCAGGCGATGAGCAAAGGTTATTGCAAAGCATAGGCACCCTAAGGGTAGGGGTGATGGATGATTATCCGCCGTTTGAATACAACCTGTCTGGGCAACCCAGGGGATATGGCCTGGAGCACTTGCAGCTGATCGCCGCCATGCTCGGTCTGGAGCTTGAATTGATCAATGGCTATAGCTTTCCCGAGCTGATAGAGCAGTTAAAACAGGGGCAACTGGATATGCTGCTGGGGCTGATGAAAACCGAACAACGCTTAGAGTTTGGTGCCTACGCCCAGCCCTATTATCTTCCAGAAGTGGTGTTTGCTACCGCAAACCTTGATCTGGCAACAAGGCCGCAGTTAGCGTCGTTGGCGACAAAGCGCATTGCCGCGCAAAGAGGCTACGCCATCACCCGCTTCCTACGTCAACAGTTGCCGCAGGCGCAGTTTATCGAATACAAGGATACGCTGACGGCCATGCGTGCCCTGGAGCGCGGTGAGGTGGATGCAGTGTTCGACCTAAAAGTGGTGCTGCAATATATCGAAAAGTACTTTTTTATCGATACCCTGCATCGCAGTGCCGAAGTGGAAGAGTTTAAGGGCCGAACCGAGTTTGGTTTACATCATTTTGTGCGCCGGGACTTGGCCGAGCTCATTCCCCTGATAGATAAGGCGCAAGCAGGGCTGGAACCGCGAATTCTAACCGCTTTAGAGCAAAAATGGCTGCGCTTTGACGGCCAAGATCACCAAGGTACCCAGGCCTTAACCCAGGTACCATCGCCAAAAATACTTGCCCTGGCAAAAGACGTTAACAGCCATAATAAGTTGCACAGCATTAGCCTTAACGGCGAACAACACCTGATATATGTTAGCGCCATCACTGGCTTGATGAAGAGCAACAGCCGTGAGTATCTGGCATTTTTGGTGAGCGAGCGTCAGGCCTTTGCTCAGCTCAACACCTATGTGCGTAACGCTATTATCATCACTCTCGCGGTGTTAGCTCTGGTGCTTCTGCTGATCACCCAATTGGCCCGAGCCATGGCCAGCCCGATCCAACGATTGATCGAAGAAAACCAAAAGATCAGTCATCGCAACTATAACGAAGTGCATTATGTCTCCTCACACATAGAAGAAATCCACCAGCTGTCGCAATCTCTGGTCAATATGTCCGAGTCCATTTGTGACTTCGAGGCCGGGCAAAAAGAATTGCTTGACTCCTTTATACAGTTGATAGCCCAGGCCATAGATGAAAAATCTCCTTATACCGGCGGCCACTGTGCCCGGGTGCCGGAGCTGGCTCTGATGCTGGCGCGCCACGCTCATGAGAGTCAAACCCAGGTGTTCGCCGACTTTCGCTTTCGCTCCCAGGAGCAATGGCGCGAATTTGAAGTGGCAGCCTGGCTTCATGATTGCGGCAAGATCACCACGCCCGAGCACATAGTTGATAAGGGCTCAAAGCTTGAGTGTATCTACAACCGCATTCATGAATTACGTATGCGTTTTGAGGTGCTGTTACGTGACGCCGAAATAAGCTATTTACACGCATTACAAGCATCTCCAGAGGACAAAAAGAAACTGGCGTCAAAGTGGCAAGGCCAGCGTCGAGAGATCATGGATGATTTCGAGTTTATCGCCCGCTGCAATATTGGCGGCGAGGCTATGGCCGAGGAAGATATCGCCCGTTTACACAAGATCAGTGAGCGCACCTGGTATCGCACGCTAAGCGATCGAGTGGGATTGTCACCGGCGGAGCAACGTCATATGGAAGACTTTGCCCCCTTTACTCCGGGCTTTGAAGCCGTGTTAGGCGATAAACCTGAGCACATTTATAAACGCCAACGCGATATCGCCGCTCGCGACAAGGGTTTTGGCTTTAATATGAAGGTTCCGGAAAATAAGCAAAACCTCGGCGAGCTCACCAATTTGAGTATCACGCGCGGTACCTTAACCGATGAGGACAGATACATTATTAACGAGCATATCACCACCACCATTCGCATGTTAGAAACCTTGCCTTTACCCCAGGAGCTGGCTCGGGTACCTGAATATGCTGGTGGTCATCATGAGAAACTCGATGGCAAGGGGTACCCGCGAGGACTGCGCGCCGAGCAAATGTCGATACCGGCAAAGATCATGGCCATTGCCGATATCTTCGAGGCATTAACGGCCAATGACAGGCCTTACAAGCAGGCGAAAACCTTGTCCCAGGCGCTTAAGATCATGAAGAGGATGGTGGCCGATGAGCATATCGATCGGGATCTGTTTAATTTGTTCCTAACCGAAAACGTTTATTTGGCCTATGCGGAGCAGTTTTTACTGCCCGAGCAAATTGATGCCATAGATATTAATGACTACCTGAGCGATTAGCGCAGTAGGCGCTGTCCAGGAGGCAGGCTGCTGAAGCCGTCTAAATGCAGTTTCCAGTTGCGCAGCTCACCAACATTACCTGGGGCCTTGTCGATAATACGCAGGCGCCAGGGGCCGTATGCATTTTCGCCGTTAAAGGTGTCTATTTTATAGATTTGATTTATGTCATCACCTGAGCCGCCATTACGGTTATGCAGGCTATGCACATTGCCGCTTGGTGACACCAATTGGATGGACAGGTCGCTGCGCCAGGTATGGCGTACCGCCAATTCCACGGCCAATGAAAAGGTGCTCATCTGTTGCGGCACAAAGATCTCGCTTTCTTGAGCAACGGCACCATTGTCGACTATGCTCATCGGCTCGTCGTTGTTAAAACTGTAGGGTTGCACGCCTGGAGGCAGAATCTTTAAGGTCACCGACTGCTGTTTTAACTGGCTATCCTGGTGGGCGGTGAGGGTAAAGACATAATCGCCCCATTGGGTTTTGTTTTTGGTTGGCACTTCCAGGGTAAAGGGCATGCCGGCGTTGATTTCGCGGTGCGATAGTTTGGCCCCAGGTAACGAAGAAGCAAGTGACAGTCGCAAGGAACCGCTAAAACCATCAAGGATACGGCTGTTACAGTTGAATGTGGCGGTATCACCGGCGTTGATGGTGAGCACCGAACTGGCACACTGCAAATTAAATTTAGGGTCCAGCTTATCCTTTTTGGCAGCGGCATTGGCCGTTGGTGTACCACCGGATATGCTCTCACCAACCAAGGTATCTATGCTTTTTGCCGCATAGGGCAGTTGGGTGCGAGAGGCGAGACGCAATGGGTTGTTTGAAAAAAGAGGATTGCTAAGTTGCCATTGTGAGCCGATTGACGAGCCTGTGGTGTGTAGGGCATAGCTGTCATTGATATCGATATTGTGTGCCGCATAAACGTCAGCGTCGCTTGCCAGCATACAAGCTAGGGTTGCGGTTGCTATCAGTGGATAGCGGATCAGGGTTGAAAGATTAGCCACAATAAAGCTCCGGGTTTTCGAACATTAATACAATCCCTATTTTCTCTTGTTGATTTACGCTCTAGAGATA